>NZ_VTLD01000017.1:0-47980 GCF_020514285.1 Synechococcus sp. PH41509
GATTACACGGTGCAGAACTTCAACGGCATCTCCGTGAAGCTGTACGGCCGAGGAGGTATGGAGCTGTGGGCCAGCGACCGTGGTACGACATGGCGTGCCAGCGGAGGTGTGACCTTCCAGTTCTGATCTCAAAAATGGTCAGTAAGTCCACTCCTTAATGGGGTGGACGACGCCTCGTTTCAGGCTTTGCGGAATTCGATCAACCGCGAGAAGTAGAAGGGGGCCTTGTTCAGGCTGCGGCGCACCAGCTTGAAGCCGCAGGCTTCTGCCGCTTTGACGATGCCGTCTTCCTTCAAGGTGTAGGCCCGGGTGGTTTTGCTGGGGCCAGGGAACAGTTGACCGATGCCCTTCAGCAGAGCCAGCAGCGGCGTGTAGGGCGCAAAGCTCACGATCAGGCGCTCTTCCGTGAGGCTGCAGAGGTGTTTCACCATCTCTTCGGCCGGTTGCTGTGGGTAATGGATGAACACATCCAGGCAGCACACCGTGTGGAAGGAGCCGCTCAGGCTTTCCAGGTCGCTGGCGAAGAAGTTGAGCTTGGCCATGTCGAGGCCGGCCTCGCGCGCCCGGCGCTCAGCTTCCTTGGCCATGGCCTCGGAGATGTCGCTTGCATTGATCGACCCAGCCCCCATGGCCGCCAGCGGCAGGCTCAGGCTGCCGACGCCGCAGCCGGCGTCGCAGAAGCTCGCCTGGTTCAGTTCTCCGCTCTCCTTGATCCAAGCCAGCACTTCATCGACGGTTTTCTGGTGACCGATACGGATGTTGCGCTGCACCTTGTTCACGTCATCACTGTCGCTATAGATGCGATTCCAGCGATCAAATCCCGTGGTTTCGAAATAACCTTTGACGACCTTTTTTTCATTCTCTTTTATTTCAAGCTTCTGTTCCGCTGCCACTGTGTTTAAACGATTTTGATCATGTTACCACTGGATATTGCTGATCATGTCTCTGTGTTCCTGAGTGCTTGCCGCCCTTGGTGGCCTTAGTCGCGCCAATCTTTCTCAATTTGCTCTGTCAGTCCGCTTCTATTCAATTTTGCTATTTCAACATTTATCGCTTTTTTGAGTTCTTGATTGATGTTGCTTCCGAAGACGAAAGCCTGCGGTGTTTTGCTTGGCATTTGGTAGGAGAGTTCGAATTCATCTTCTAGTTCCGCTTGCTTGAGTATTGTTTTGTATGTGGTTATATTCGTTACCATGTGCTTTGGATTTGGATCACTTTTCCCTTGAATTAGTTCCATTAGGTGTTGCTTGTCTGATGCATATATCGGAGTTGCGCCCATGTTGAGCGTGATTCCTGCATTGTTCATCTGTTTCTCTAGCCAGTGAGCATTAGATGTTTCTTTTTGCACTGCCAGGCCTTGTTGGAGAAGTTGGTAAAGTTCCTTGTTGGCTAGTTCGTTTGTTCTTTTTGTGATATTTTCTTCGAAGATAATTGTTGCCGTCGTTCCGATAATGGCTCCCATTAGCAGTGTATGCACAAGGCTTGTGATTAAAACTGTGATGTGATCACGGATCTTGTTTCCGACAATTGTGTCAATGCCATCATTGAGTATCAAAAATGTCCACACTTTCGTAAGTCGCCTGGCTTTTAGCTTTGACGCGGGTCTTGAGTTGTTGAAGTAACTGGATGACCATGCCGTTAGGCCTGTTATTGCGATAAGTAGGACGCTACATCGAACAACAATTTTGTTCTGAATGATTTTGCTTACAAGACTGATGACTGGCTTTTTGCTTTGTTGGCTTGCGATGACGATTCCCCCGGTGGTGTAAGGGATGGCGTATTCGATGGATTGCAGTCGTTCGGGTGTGATTTCGTGGCAGGAAGCGATCAGGTCGAATTCTCCATTCGCTGCGAGCGCGACCGCCTGATCAAAGCTTGATATTGGTTGCATTGTGTAACTGATATTGAGTCTTTCGCTAATTCTTCTCCAGATATCGATGGAGAGGCCTTCGAAGTGTTGATCGATTTGATCCGAGCAGGGGAGATAGTCATCAACTGTTCCAACTTTAACGATGCTTCCTGCCCAGGATGGCGTCTCGTTTGCGATAGCTGTTGCGCCTGTGATTGTCGCGCTCACTGTCATGATGACTAGCCCAAGCTTCAGGCCCAAAGCTTTGTAATTCATGGGCTTGGTTGTGCATTTCGCCACGATAATGTTTTTTGGTCGATACTCCAGCGAAGGAGGTCTTGGATAGATCGGCCAAGTAGCGCATCGACGCTCGACCGGCTGGTCTGAATGGCGATGCGTGGTGAAACCGTGGCGCTCCAGATCGCGGCACTGGGGGCGTCACTCCAGCGGGCGAGCCGTTTGACCCCTTCCAATTGCGGCAGGGTGACTCCAGCCAGAGTTCCGTCCTCGAGGCGGCAGGTACCGTTTTCCACGCAAAGCACCCGCTCATCCCAACGGTGTTCCCCGTCGGCCAGGCCGTAGGGGGCGAGGGCATCGCTCACCAGCACCGTCTGCTCCGGCGCCAGCCGCTGCAGCAGCACAGCCATCGTGGGATGCACGTGCACGCCATCGGCGATCAGCCCCAAGGCGATCCCGCCGCGACGGCAGGCCTCTCCTAGCGGTCCCGGAGCGCGGTGGTGCAAGCCCGGCATCGCGTTGAAGGCGTGGGTGAGCATGGCCACCCCCTGATCGAATCCGGCGCGGGCCTGCTCGGCATTGGCGGCGCTGTGGCCGAGCGCCACGCTGATCCCTAGATCCCGCAGCCGCTGGATGACCGCAGCACACCCCTCCAGTTCGGGGGCCAGGGTCACGAGCGCCACGTCTGTCTCGAACCCACCAATTCGTTCCGCCAGGGCCTCCATGCTGGGGCGCGCCAGGTGTTCCCGGGGATGGGCACCGCGGCGGGCTTCCGCCAGAAAGGGTCCCTCCAGATGGGCGCCGAGTAACCGGCAACGGCCGGGACGGTGCTGTTGCCGCGCCTCCCGCAGCACGGCCAGGGCCTGGCGCAGTGGTGCGATGCCGCAGGTCACCAAGGTCGGTGCGATCGCCTCGACACCATCGCGCCACAACAGATCCAGGAGCTCCTCCAGACGGGGCAGATCTGCTGGTGTCAGTTCCGGGAAGGCCAGCCCCAATCCGCCGTTGATCTGCAGATCGACCCCCCGGGGGCTGAGCCAGTCGCCGTTCCAATTCTCCTCAGCCTGTTGGTCCTCAGTGCCCATTGCTTCGATGCGGCAGATCAGCCCCTGGGAGTCCAAACAGACGGCATAGCGCTGGTCTCCATCGCCAGGCTGAGGTGCAGGCAGACGAACGTTGGTGATCCGGTGCATCAACGCAACACTGGCCGCGGCAGCCATGGGGGGAGACGATGGCAGTCTTGCCCCTCTGCGTTGTGCCGCCAGTGCTCCCCCGAGTTGCCGTTGTGATGGGAAGTGACTCTGACTTGCCCACCATGGAACCCGCCGCCGCCATCCTGCGCGAGCTGGGGGTGGAAGTGGAGGTTCGGGTGCTCTCGGCCCATCGCACACCGTTGGAGATGGTGAGCTTCGCCAAGGCCGCCCGGGATCAGGGCTTCGGTGTGATCGTCGCTGGTGCCGGCGGGGCTGCCCATCTCCCTGGCATGGTGGCTGCCCTCACCACGCTGCCCGTGATTGGCGTGCCGGTGAAAAGCCGGGCGCTTTCGGGGGTCGACTCCCTCCATTCGATTGTGCAGATGCCGGGTGGGATCCCTGTTGCCACCGTTGCCATCGGTGGGGGCCTCAATGCCGGCTTGCTGGCGGCTCAGATTCTGGCGGTGGCGGATGCTGGCTTGGCCAGGAAACTTGAGGCTTACCGCAGCAGCCTCCACGATGCTGTGGTGGCCAAGGATGCGCGCCTGGTTGATCTGGGCAGCACGGATTACCTCTCCCAGATGGATTCATGAGTGTTCCCGTTCGTTCCACGCTTCGTTCCACGCTGCTTTGGGCGGTGGTGCCGGCGGCCATCGTCTATGCGATTGCGCTGGGCTGGAGTGCTTCAGAGGGCATCAGCGCCAAAATGGTGTTGAGGGATTTGGCCCAGTCCTGCAAGGCACCTCTGGGGGAGGGCTTTCTCTCAAGCGTCGGCTACTTGCTCTGGATGGCGGCCGCTGCCATTGCCTTGTTTGCGGCGTCCACCCGGCAAATCAAAGGCTCCGTTTTGAACCGCCAATTTGCCTTCTGTGGGGGTGGTTTCTCGCTGTGGCTCTGCCTCGACGACATGTTCCTGGTGCACGACCGCTACCTCGGTGAGGCGTTCCTCTACATCACCTACGCCTTCTTCACCGGGCTGCTGTTGTTCCGATTCCGTGGACCACTTCGCCGCTTTGGTGGCGACACTTTTTTGGTTTCCGTTGTGCTGTTGGGCCTGTCGGTTCTGACCGATGCTCTTCAAGGGCTTTGGCCGAATTCCTACGAGACGGTGCAGATTTTTGAAGAGGGATTCAAGTTTCTTGGGATTGCCGCCTGGCTAAGTTTTTGGTGCCATTACGTCAGCTCCGCTTCCAAGGCTTCTTCTCTTGATCAGCACTGATCGAAAAGCGTCATCCTCTCGATGACGCCCTGGCCGGCCTGGTTGCGACTCGGTCTTCTGCTGCCCGTGCTGGGCTTGAACGCCTTTGTGTTGAAGCGCTTGCTGGTTCAGTTCGCGCCGTTCCCTGGGCTGTTTCTGACCGCGGCCTTGATTGCCTTTCTGTTGGACCTGCCCTGCCGCTGGCTCTCGCAACAGGGTCTTCCCCGCGCCTGGGCCATCGTGAGCGTTGTTCTGGTGACCGTGGGGCTCTTGGTTTGGGCGGCCGTGGCCTTGGTGCCGCTGCTGATTGAACAGCTCAGCCAATTGATCAGTGCTTCACCGTCCCTACTGACGGCAGCAGAGCAGTGGATCGACCGGGGTCAGCTTTGGGCGGTGGACCATGGCTTGCCCGCCGATTTCGCTGATCTCAGCAGCGATCTGGTGTCCCAGTTCAGTCGTCTGGCCACGCAGCTGAGTCAGCGCTTATTGGGACTTCTGGGGGCAACGGTCGGCACCACGATCAATGTTGTGATCGTGCTGGTGCTGGCGGTTTTTCTGCTGCTTGGGGCGGATCCCATCGTCGAAGGCCTGGCCCGTTGGCTGCCGGATCGCTGGCGGGAGCTGGTTCAGACGACCCTCGAGCGCACTTTTCGGGGCTACTTCGCCGGCCAGGTGGTGCTGGCGTTGATCCTCAGTGGCGGCCAGCTTCTGGTCTTCACCGCCCTGAAAATCCCCTACGGGGTGTTGTTCGCTGTGCTGATCGGATTCACCACCCTGGTGCCTTACGCCAGCGCTGTGTCGATTGTCTCGGTGAGTGCAGTTTTGGCAGTACAGGATCCCCGCACAGGCTTCGAGCTGCTCGCCGCGGCGATCGTCGTTGGTCAGATCGTGGATCAGGTCATCCAACCGCGGCTGATGGGCAGCATCGTCGGGCTGCAACCGGCCTGGTTGCTGATCGCTTTGCCGATCGGTGCCCGGGTGGGTGCCCTCTACGGCGTGGGGGATCTCCTTGGACTGCTGTTGGCGGTTCCGGTGGCCAGCTGCATCAAGACCCTGGCCGATGCCGCCAGGGCCGGCGATGTCAGGCCGCCGGAATCACCCCCCGCTCCTGGAGTGCCTTGATCACCAGCTCCACGGAGTCGGCCAGATCCTGCTTGCCGGTGTCGATCTTCAGCTCGGGCGTCTCCGGTGCTTCGTAGGGGCTGGAGATGCCGGTGAATTCTTTGATCTGCCCAGCCCGTGCCTTGGCGTAAAGGCCTTTGGGATCCCGGGATTCGCAGACATCGAGATCGGCAGCGCAGAACACCTCGAGAAAGTCACCGTCCTCCACCAGGCCACGGGCCTTGTCTCGATCAGCGCGGAACGGGGAGACGAAGGCGGTCAGCACGATCACGCCTGCATCCAGGAACAGCTTGGCCACTTCACCGATGCGGCGGATGTTCTCCTCACGGTCGGCATCGGAGAAGCCCAGGTCCTTGCAAAGGCCATGGCGGATGTTGTCCCCGTCAAGCACGTAGGTGGCGAGCCCCCGCTCAAACAGAGCCGCGTTGACGGCATTGGCCAGGGTGCTTTTGCCGGAACCCGAAAGTCCGGTGAACCAGAGGATGGCACTGCGGTGTCCGCGCTGCTTCGAGCGCTCGTCTCGGCCAACGGAGGCTTCATGCCAGGCGATGTTGGTGGACGCACCCTTATTGGTGAGTTCTCCGTAGGTGGGGCTGGCAGTCATGGCAAAGGCATGAAGTGGCGGCCATTCTCACTTACCCACCAGCCCGTTTCGGCCGGTATCCCTCCTTGCTGAGCAGCTCGAGAGTCAGGTCCACCTGATCCCCTTGAAGTTCGATCACCCCGTCTTTGGCGGTGCCGCCACTGCCGATGCGTGTTTTGAGCTTCTTCAGCAGAGCCTTGAAGCCCGCAGCATCAAGCTCCAAGCCACGGATCACCGTGACGGTTTTGCCGCCTTTGCCGCCGCGGGTGGGCTGCACCCGCACCATTTGCTGAGACTTTGCTGTGGGCTCCGTCGTCGCCCCGCTCGGTCGCTGCAGACTGTCCGCGCTGCTGAATTCCTGCCAGCCGCCCTTCGGCATCCACCCGTCGCAATCGAGATGCATTGTCGATGACCACCCATGCTGCGCCCACAACAACACCTCGCTGGGCCGATTCCAGCCGCGGCCTCGGCCGTCTGATCGAGGCGTTGATCGGTATCGGCCTGCTGCGTCGTCCCCTGTTCTTCCAGGCGCGGCAGCTGATCATTCGCACGGCTGAGCGTAACGGCATTCCTTGGAGGGCCCGACGCAAGGAGCTGCAGCAGGCGGCAGAACCGTTGCTGGCTGCCAGCACTACGGCAGGTCTCACCCCGCCGGCCTATTACCTGTCTCGATTCCATGCCTATGAGCAGGGCAACCTCTGCTGGCAGGCTGCCGCTGAAGCCGAGCAGGCCACCGATGCCATGGCTCTGCGGGTGTGGCCGGAGGAGCAGCTGATGCCTGCCGAGGCTCAGGCACGGCTCCGCGATGCCATTCATGCTGTGGCGGAACCGTTGCTCCCCGCCTCGATCGATCGTGTCGTGGATCTGGGCTGTTCCGTCGGGGTGAGCACCCAGGCCCTGGCCCGCTGGCTGAATGCCCGTGCCGAAGCCAACTCTGCGCACCCTCCGACGCTGATCGGCCTGGATTTGTCGCCGGAGATGTTGTCGGTGGCCCGCGTGCGTGATCCCCAGGGCCTTGTGCATGACTGGCGCCATGCCGCCGCCGAAGCCACTGGGCTGGCCTCGGGTTCAGTCGATCTGGTCAGCCTGCAGTTCGTCTGCCATGAGCTTCCCCAGGGGGCGACCCTTGCGGTCCTGGCCGAAGCGGCCCGGTTGCTGCGGCCTGGTGGTGTTCTGCTGATGGTGGATCAGGACCCTGGCTCCTCGGTGCTGCAGCGCTTGCCGGCGCCGGTGGCCACGCTGCTCAAGAGCACAGAGCCCTTCATTGAGCAGTACTTCGCCCTGGATCTGCCCGCAGCGCTGCAGGAGGCCGGGTTCCGGAATCCCAGCATCCGTGCCTGCGACCCACGGCACCGTGTGATCGCCTGCTTACGCTGAGCCGACGCTCCAACGTGGATCCGTGACCAGCACTTTGCCCAACGCCAGCACTCCGGATCCCTCCCGCTTGCAGCCGGCGGTTCGTCCCGGCGCCCATGGTCGCTTTGGTCGATTCGGTGGGCAGTACGTGCCTGAAACCCTGATGCCGGCTTTAGCGGAGTTGGAGCAGGCGGCCGCCCAGGCCTGGAATGATCCGGCCTTCACTGCTGAGCTCAATCGCCTGCTGAAGAACTATGTCGGTCGGGCGACACCGCTCTATGAAGCTGAGCGTCTTACTGCGCATTACCGCCGCTCCGACGGTGGTCCCCGCATCTGGCTCAAGCGAGAAGATCTCAACCACACCGGGGCGCACAAGATCAACA
Source organism: Synechococcus sp. PH41509 (assembly GCF_020514285.1). Taxonomy (NCBI): domain Bacteria; kingdom Bacillati; phylum Cyanobacteriota; class Cyanophyceae; order Synechococcales; family Synechococcaceae; genus Synechococcus; species Synechococcus sp. PH41509. The sequence goes on from NZ_VTLD01000017.1 coordinate 7,922, forward strand.
ACGCTCTGGGGCAGGCCCTGCTGGCACTGCGCATGGGTAAGAAGCGAATCATTGCTGAGACCGGTGCGGGCCAGCACGGCGTCGCTACGGCCACGGTCTGCGCTCGCTTCGGTCTCGAGTGCGTGATCTACATGGGCGCCGAAGACATGCGCCGCCAGGCCCTCAACGTGTTTCGCATGCGCTTGCTGGGCGCCACGGTGCAACCGGTGACGGCGGGCACCGCCACCCTTAAGGACGCAACTAGTGAAGCCATCCGCGACTGGGTGACCAACGTTGAGTCGACCCACTACATCCTTGGCTCCGTCGCTGGCCCGCATCCCTATCCAATGTTGGTGCGGGATTTCCACGCGGTGATTGGTGAAGAGTCCAAGCAGCAGTGTCAGGAGGCCTTCGGACGGCTGCCGGATGTGTTGATGGCCTGTGTGGGTGGTGGCTCCAATGCCATGGGCCTGTTCCATCCCTTCGTTCAGGACACCTCTGTTCGTCTGATCGGCGTTGAGGCCGCCGGCGATGGCGTGGCGACAGGCCGCCACGCCGCAACGATCACCGAAGGCCGTGCCGGCGTTCTCCATGGCGCCATGAGCCTGTTGTTGCAGGACGGCGACGGCCAGGTGATGGAGGCTCACTCCATCTCCGCTGGTCTCGACTATCCCGGTGTTGGCCCTGAGCACAGCTACCTGCGTGAAATCGGCCGGGCGGAATATGCGGCCGTCACCGATCAGCAGGCCCTGGATGCCCTGCGGTTGGTGAGTGAGCTGGAGGGAATCATTCCGGCCCTGGAAACCGCTCATGCCTTCGCTTGGCTGGAGCAGCTCTGCCCAACCCTGGCCGAGGGCACCGAAGTGGTGATCAACTGCTCCGGCCGAGGCGACAAGGACGTCAACACCGTGGCCGAGAAGCTGGGGGATCAGCTTTAAAGCTCAGGTATCAAGCCAGCAGCAACTCAAGATGTCGGGCTACGCGCTGCACCGCAGCGCGTGCCGTGGCATAGGCCATGCGCATGGGACCTACGAGGGCCACGTGCCCGAGCCCCTCGTTGCAGCGATAGGGGGCTTGAACCACCGCACACGCCTCCAACGCAGGCTGCGGATGCTCGTCGCCGATCCACACCCGTGCGGATGCACCGCGACTGATCAAGGTGCAGGGTTCTTCGTCGATCAGTTCCAGCAGCGGTCGAAGGCTTGCCGTGCTTTCAAATTCCGGTTCGCTCACCAGCCTTGAGAGGCCATGCACCACGACAGACGTGGGGTTGTTGGTGGGAGTGGGCTGGTCGAGGGCGCTGCGCAGCACGGCGCCGCTGCGTTGCAACTGCCTGGGCAGTGCCTCCCAGTTCAGCTCGCCCTCTTCGAGCTGCGCCGACGCCCAGCGTTCCATTGCGGTGAGTTCGGCTTCGGCGCCGTGCGGCAGGCGCAGGTTGAGATGGCTGGCGCTGCCATTGGCTTCCACCAGCATCACCAGCAGTCGATCACCACTCGGCACCAGACGGATCGTCTCCAGTTGGCGGTTCTCCTGCTGCGGTTGGGTGATCAGGCTCATCAGGCCGGTGAAATCCGTGAGTCGCCGCGCAAGATGCATCAGCAGGTCATCGAGACCCGCCCAGCGCAGGCTTAGGCCCGTCAGCTCCCGTTCCAGGTGCTGAACGGCAACGCCTGGTTCAGGCAGCAGCGCATTCACGTAGTGCCGGTATCCCATCGGACTGGGAATGCGTCCGGCCGATGTGTGTGGTTGATGCAGCAGACCACGACGTTCCAGAGCTCCCATGGCGGAGCGAACGGTGGCTGAGCTGGCGGGGATGCCGAAGCGTTGCACAAGGGTCCGGCTTCCCACCGGCTCCATGGTGTCGACGTAATGGTGCACCGTCGCCTGAAGCACCTGTTCTTGCCGAAGGGACAGGGGCTTGCTCATCAGTAGCGGGGAATGCTGGGATCCACCTGCAGGCTCCAGGCATCAATTCCTCCCTCAAGGTTCCATACCTCGAGGCCCCAGGGCTGGTCCAGCAGCCACAGGCCGAAGTGGTAGCTGCGAATGCCTGCATGGCAAACCACCACCACCGCTTGATCGGGTTTGAGGTCAGCTTGCAGCGTCGTGAGCCATTCATTGGATTGGCTTAGGGGTCGGTGCAGAACTGCGCCGGGGAAAGGTGCGATCGCGAGCTCAGCCGCCTCACGCACATCCACCAGCTGGGGTGAAGGCTGCTCACTTTGCAGCCACTTCTGCAATTCGGAGGCTTGGATTGGTTGTGGTTGGGATTGGCCCATGGCGCCATTCTGCGTTGATGGACAAAGATGAAGGGATCCGAGAACGCCGGCCCATGAAGGCCCGCTCCTTCCTCAGCGCTGCCGGCGCTGTGCTGCTGTCGCTGCTTCTTCTGGCTGCTGGTCTGCTTTGGACCATGGATCGCCAGAGCCCCCTTCACCTGGCTGAGCAGCCTTTGCGTCTGCCCCGGGCGGCTCGCTTTGTGCCGAGGGATGCCGATTTATCCCTGCACTGGCTGGCCGATCCCAGGCGTCTGCCCGCCTATGCCCAGGCCGTCGCCCCTGCATCGGAACGCCGCGATGCCCGCGATGGTGCACGGCAGTGGCGTGAGGGGGTCTTCGCCTTGGCGGGCCTGCAGTTCGGTCTTGAGCTAGAGCCCTGGCTTGGTGAGGAAGTCAGCCTCACCCTCACCGATGGGGCCTCCAACGCCGGCTGGGTTCTGGCCTTGACCAGTCGGGATGACGATGGCGCCAGGCGTTTCTTGCAACGGTTCTGGCAGACCCGCAGCCTGGCGGGCACCGATCTGCAGATCAGCAGTTACCGCGGCATCGGTGTGATCAGCGGACAGGGGGCCTTGGTGGGGCATGACCCCCAACCTCTGGCCACGGCCTTGATTGATGACGACCTGCTCTTGGTGGCCTCAGGCCGGGGCGTGCTGGAGCAGGCCCTCGATGTCTCCCAGCTTCCGGATCAGCATCAGCTGGGGGATGAACGTCTGCAGCGTCAGGTCGCTGATCTCGGTGAGGGTGTGGCGCTGCTGACGGCATCGCCACACGCCCTTCAGCATTGGTTGCAGTTTCCTGAGGTGGTGGCCCAACGCGAGGATCTGAACGGGCTTGTGGCTTCGCTTCGGCCGGAGGGTTCGACCCTGGCGGTGGATGGGCGACTCGGGTTCCAGCAAGCCATTGCTTCCGCCCCATGGCCTGAACTGACGGATCTGACCGCCTCGGCTGGTGGACATGGCCGTTGGCTGGCGCAGCTGCAAAGTCCAGCACGTCTGTTGGATCCGGGCGAAAGCCATCCGCTGGCCCAGTGGTTCGGCCCGGTTCTCGCGCAGCAGTTGCGGGACCAGCCGGCTGCAGATGCTGTTGTTCAGTCCGATGACGGCCCTCTCCTCTGGCAAGACCAGTCCGAGGGCTGGCTCTTGGCCACGCGCTCTCAAAGTCCCGCCAGGGATGCGGTGGATGCACGTCTGCAGGAGCAAGGCCTGACCCGGTCTGAGCTGGACGGAGATGGTGAGGTCTTGAGTGTGTGGACGCGTCTTGTTCGCCAGCGGGGACGCCAGCCTGGAGTGGATGCCCAGCTGGCCGTGGCTCAGGTCAGCTCGTCCTCTCTGAACTGGTGGGGTGAGTCGTTGATGGCTCTGGCGCAGCGTCAGAACGGACGTGCCCTTCAGCCTCTCGTGAACCAGTGGCAGGAGCTCGCATCGGCCTCCCAACCCGTGCAGGCTCTTCTTTTGGCGGATGCCCCGGCTCGATCACTGTTGGGTCAATGGCGGCCGTGGGGGCTGCTGCAGGTGATGGCAGGTCGGCCCTTGCAGGACCAGGTCCGGGGTCTGGCGTTCGCCGTCGACGCTGATCGTCTGGAGCAGAGCGGCACCGAGATTCCTTTGCATGCCCGCCTCGAACTCGGCTGAACTGGTTCTGCTGCGGCATGGCATCGCAGAACCCCGCCAGGCGGGGCGGGATCATCCGGATCGCCCCCTCACCGCAGCTGGGCGTCAGCGCACGCAACTGGTGATGGCAGCTTTGGTGCGACGAGGGCTGAGGCTGGATTGCCTGTTGTCCAGTCCTTACCGCAGGGCACTGCAAACGGCTGAACTGGCCCTAGAGGCAGGGCTCGCCTCAGGCCTTGCGGTGGATGAACGCCTCAAACCAGGAGGGGCCCTTGAAACGCTGCTGAGCTCGGTCGATGGACGGCTCGGCCTGGTGGGCCATGAGCCGGATCTTGGAGATCTGGCCTGCATGCTTCTGGGGTGTCCCCCTGGTGGCCTCCTATTGAAGAAAGCCGGCGTGATCCAGCTGCATTGTTCGGCGGGCCAGTGGCAGTTGCAGACCTTGCTTCGCCCGGCACTGTTGATTGACGATTTAGGTTGCTGATAGAGGCAATCAGGTGGTGGCCCAGCAGCAGACAGGAGACCTGCGCCATGCGCGGACCGGGATCGAACTGCGGCCAGGCCTCGACGGTGTTCCGGCGACCCAGTCGGCCATCTGCGATATCGATGGAGACCAGGGGCTGCTCACCTATCGCGGCTACCCGATGCAGGATCTGGCAGCCAATAGCAGCTTCCTGGAGACGGCCTACCTGCTGATCTGGGGAGAGCTGCCCAGCCGTGATCAGTTGGCGCAGTTTGAGCACGCTGTCCAGATGCACAGGCGTGTCAGCTTCCGGGTGAGGGACATGATGAAGTGCTTCCCGGCCAGCGGCCATCCCATGGATGCCCTGCAATCGAGTGCAGCATCCCTCGGCCTGTTTTATTCCCGGCGGGCCATTGACGACCCGCAATACATCTATGACGCGGTGGTACGGCTGATTGCCAAGATCCCGACGATGGTGGCGGCCTTTCAGCTGATTCGCAAAGGCCAGGATCCGATTCAGCCTCGGGACGATCTGGCCTATTCCGCCAATTTCCTGTACATGCTCACGGAGCGGGAGCCGGATCCCCTGGCGGCGCGGATTTTTGATCGCTGTCTGATGCTCCATGCCGAGCACAGCCTCAATGCGAGCACCTTCAGTGCCCGTGTCACCGCCAGCACCCTTACCGATCCCTATGCCGTGGTGGCCTCGGCCGTCGGCACCCTGGCGGGGCCGCTTCACGGCGGGGCCAATGAAGATGTTCTCGCCATGCTGGAGCAAGTGGGAAGCCCTGCAAACGCCGGCGCCTTCCTCGACGATGCCGTCGCGTCCAAGCGGAAGGTCATGGGCTTCGGCCACCGTGAGTACAAGGTCAAAGATCCCCGCGCTGTGATCCTTCAGTCGCTGGTTGAGGAGATGTTTGACAGCTTTGGCCATGACGACCTCTACGACGTGGCCCGGGCGATTGAGCAGGAAGCGGAATCCCGGCTCGGCCCGAAAGGCATCTATCCCAACGTGGATTTCTATTCCGGGCTCGTTTACCGCAAGCTCGGTATTCCCAGGGATCTGTTCACGCCAGTCTTCGCGATCGCCAGGGTCGCCGGCTGGCTGGCCCATTGGCGTGAGCAGCTGGGGGCGAACCGGATTTTTCGGCCCTCGCAGATCTACTCCGGGTCACAGCCACGCTCCTGGATGCCCATCGAGGAGCGAGTTTCGGCTCCGGCCGCCTAAGTTGCACCCACTTCCGTCGACACCATGGTGAGTCCGGGACTTGACCTGGAATTGAGCTTTAGCCAGGCGCTGCAGGGCTTAGGCCTCTCTCCAGAAGTGGCGAGACTGCTCTGGCTGCCGCTGCCCATGCTGCTGGTCCTGGTGGCTGCAGTGGTGGGTGTGCTGGTTTCGGTGTGGCTGGAACGCAAGATTTCCGCCGCTGTCCAGCAGCGAATCGGTCCGGAGTATGCCGGTGCCCTGGGCGTGCTTCAGCCCCTGGCTGACGGCCTCAAGCTGCTCGTCAAGGAAGACATCATCCCGGCGCGGGCCGACAGCCTGCTGTTCACTCTCGGCCCGGTGCTGGTGGTGGTGCCGGTGATCATCTCCTGGCTGATCATTCCTTTCGGCCAGAACCTGCTGATCAGCAATGTGGGCGTGGGGATCTTCCTCTGGATCGCCTTCAGCAGCATCCAGCCGATCGGCTTGTTGATGAGCGGCTATGCCTCCAACAACAAGTACTCGCTGCTCGGTGGGCTGCGGGCCGCGGCTCAATCGATCAGCTACGAGATTCCCCTGGCTCTGGCGGTTCTGGCCATCGTGATGATGACCAACTCGCTGAGCACGGTCGACATCGTGGGTCAGCAGACCGGTGCCGGCATCTTGAGCTGGAACATCTGGCGTCAGCCGGTGGGCTTCCTGATTTTCTGGATCTGTGCCCTGGCCGAGTGTGAGCGGCTGCCCTTCGACCTTCCCGAAGCTGAGGAAGAGCTGGTCGCCGGCTATCAGACCGAGTACGCGGGCATGAAGTTCGCCCTCTTCTACCTGGCGGGTTACATCAACCTGGTGCTCTCGGCCGTCCTGGTCAGCGTTCTGTATCTCGGTGGCTGGGGCTTCCCCATCCCTGTGGAGTGGCTGGCCGGCTGGTTGAACCAGCCCATTGATGCCCCCGTGGTGCAGGTGATCACGGGCACCGTTGGCATCGTGATGACGGTGCTCAAGGCTTATCTGCTGGTTTTCGTGGCGATCCTGCTGCGCTGGACCACCCCCCGCGTGCGCATTGACCAGCTGCTCGACCTGGGCTGGAAGTTCCTGCTGCCCCTGTCCCTGGTGAACCTTCTGGTGACAGCAGCCCTCAAGCTCGCCTTCCCCGTTGCATTCGGCGGCTAGGTTTTCCTACCTAGGATTTCTTCGCTCCCGGCTCCGCTTCGTTCTCTCCCCTTCAGACCATGTTCGGCTTCCTCAAACAGGTCGGTGATTACACCCGGGATGCAGTCGATGCAGCCCGGAATCTGGCCCAAGGCTTTTCGGTCACCTTCGACCACATGCAGCGCCGTCCGGTCACGGTGCAGTATCCCTACGAGAAGCTCATCCCCTCCGAGCGTTATCGGGGCCGGATTCACTACGAGTTCGACAAGTGCATCGCCTGTGAGGTGTGCGTGAGGGTCTGCCCGATCAACCTTCCTGTGGTCGATTGGGTGATGAACAAAGCCACGAAGAAGAAGGAGCTGCGCAATTACTCCATTGACTTCGGCGTTTGCATTTTCTGTGGCAACTGCGTCGAGTACTGCCCCACCAACTGCCTCTCGATGACGGAGGAGTACGAGCTGGCGGCTTTTGATCGCCACAGCCTCAACTACGACAACGTGGCCCTCGGACGGCTTCCCACCAGCGTCACCACCGATCCCTCCGTTGTTCCTCTGCGGGAACTTGCCTATCTGCCGGCGGGCGAGATGGATCCCCACGGTGTTGCTGCCGATCGCCCCCGGGCCGGCCAGCTCCCAGCGCAGGTGTTGGAGACCCTCACCCCTCCTGCCAAGCCCGCTGCCAAGAATGAGGGACAATCCTCCAGTGAGGCCAAGGAGGGCGACGCATGACCATCGCGACAACCACCGAGCTGATCTGTTTCCTGGTGCTGTCTGCCGTTGTGGTGATCGGCGCCCTGGGTGTGGTGCTGCTCAGCAACATCGTCTATTCCGCCTTCCTGCTGGGCGGTGTGTTCACCGCCGTTGCAGGGCTCTACCTGCTGCTGAACGCCAGTTTCGTGGCCATGGCCCAGATCCTGGTGTACGTGGGCGCGATCAACGTGTTGATCCTGTTCGCGATCATGCTCGTCAACAAGCGGGAAGACCTCAAGGCCATTGCCAACCTCACCACGCGCCGTGTGGTGTCGGCCGGCGTCTGCGCCGGTTTGCTGGCGTTGCTGGTTCGTGTTGTGGTCACCACTCCCTGGTCGCTGCCCGGTCCTGCCGCTGTGGGTGAAGAAGCCACGGCCCGCATCGGTGAACACCTGTTCACCGATTACCTCTTGCCGTTTGAGGTGGCATCAGTGCTGCTGCTAATGGCCATGATCGGAGCGATCGTGTTGGCCCGCCGTGATGTGTTGGCCACCGATGTGGTCACCGGTGAAGTGGCTGACCAGGGCTTGATCGAGAAGGCCCGTACCCCCTTGCTGATGAACCGAGCGGACTGATGAGCGATTTCCTTTCAACGCTTCCTTCCCTGCAGGCTTACCTCCTGGTGGCCGCCATGTTGTTCTGCATCGGCGTCTGGGGACTGATCAACAGCCGCAATGCCGTTCGGGTGTTGATGAGCATCGAGCTGATGCTCAATGGCGTGAACATCAATCTGATGGCCTTCTCATCCTTTGTGGATGGAGATCTGATCCGAGGTCAGGTTTTCGCTGTGTTTGTGATCACGGTGGCTGCTGCTGAAGCTGCGGTCGGTCTCGCGATCCTGCTGTCGCTTTATCGCAATCGCGTTACCGTCGACATGGAGCAGTTCAACCTGCTGCGCTGGTAATTCCCGCACACCTGGATCATGCGTCTCGATCGGGTCTGGGTGATCTATCGGGCCGATAGTCAGCCTGCTCAGAGGGAAGCTCGCCAATGCGCCAAGGAGCTGAAAGCCCTTGGAACGGATGTTGTGACCGCGATGTCAGGGCCGAGGGTGAACCCTTTCCCTGGCTTGCTGGCTGTTGAAGATGCCTTGCCCGACCTCGCTCTGGTGCTGGGGGGGGATGGCACGGTTCTTGGGGCTGCCCGCCATCTTGCGGTGCATGACATCCCGATCCTGAGCATCAATGTGGGAGGCCATCTGGGCTTTCTCACCCACGATCGCCGGGTGTTGCGTGGCGATCAGATCTGGCAGCGACTTCAGGACGACCAGTTCGCGATCGAACGGCGCATGATGCTTCAGGCCATGGTCGATCGCCGCTCCGCTGAAGAACGAACGGCGTCCCCTGGCCTGTTGCAACAGCCGGATCTGGAAGATGACGAAGAGCACCACTGGGCCTTCAACGACTTCTATCTGAGGGCCTATCGCGATGAGATTTCGCCCACCTGCACCCTGGAGTTGGAGATTGATGGAGAAGTGGTCGACCAGGTGCGTGGAGATGGCCTGATCCTGTCCACGCCGACCGGATCCACTGGTTATGCCTTGGCGGCGGGGGGGCCGATCCTGCATCCAGGCATTGATGCCATCATCGTCGCCCCGATCTGCCCGATGAGTCTCTCCAGCCGAACGCTGGTGGTGCCGCCGCGGGCCAGGTTGGCGATCTGGCCCTTGGGTGCCGGCGATCACCGCATCAAGCTCTGGAAGGACGGTGTGGGCTGCACCGTCCTAGAACCAGGCGAATGCTGTGTCGTTCAGCAGGCGCGCCACCATGCCCTGATGGTGCTGCTGAACCAAAGTCCCTCGTATTACAGAACGCTGTCCCACAAGCTTCACTGGGCAGGAAGCCTGCACGCGGCGCAGCCGTCCCAGAATTGATCCATGGCTCTGGAGATCGAACGACGTTTTCTGGTGCGTTCTGATGCCTGGCGCGTCATTGCCGGCCCCGGACAGCCTTTACGACAGGGGTACCTGGCCGCCAGCGCTGAGGGTGTGACGGTACGGATGCGACTGCGGGGGATGAAGGAGGCCTGGCTCACCCTCAAAGCTGCTGCTGATGCCGTTGGACTGGTACGCCATGAATTCGAATATCCAATTCCGGTGGCGGATGCCGAGGCCCTCTGGGATCTGGCTCCATACCGCCTGGAAAAAGTTCGTTATCAGCTGGATTGCCCCGGCGGGGACTGGGTCGTGGATTGTTTCCAGGGGGAGAATGCGCCCCTGGTGCTGGCGGAGGTGGAGCTTGCTTCGGCCCAGGTGGACCTGGTGATTCCACCCTGGTGCGGTCAGGAGATCACAGGGGAGTCCCGTTGGAGCAATGCGGTGCTGTCGCAGCACCCGATTCAGGCTTGGTCGCTGGAGGATCGATGCCGTTTTGGCTGGATTTAAGGCCGGACTGGATTTATCTTCAGATTTCCTTTAGGTTTGAGAGGTTCTGAAGGTGGTCTTTTCCAGTGGTGGGTCTTTACGACACAACTGGAATGCTCCGTTTTGCAGGATCAAGTGTTGAGGCTTGCCTCGAATACGCCACCTTGTTTCGGATCCCTGTCGGTCCTAGCTCCTTGCAAAGCCTTCCGGAGCCTGTCATCTCCACCATCAGGGTGAGGGGGGATCGTTTTCTGGAAGGACGCAACAATTGAAGCCGTCCCGGCAGATCTTGCCGTTGTCCATCGCCCAGTTGAGTAGAGCAACCCTGTTCTTGGAACCGGTTTTGGTGAACACGTTGCTCACGTGGTTGTCGACCGTTCGTTTGCTGATGGTGAGACGGTCGGCGATTTCTTGATTGGTCAGTCCTTCTGCCACGAGTTCAATGATCTCGACCTCCCTGGCTGAGAGGGAGATCCCAAGGGGATCAATTCCGTCGAGGGAGGACATGAGCGACCACCGATGGCGTCATGCTAGTCCGGACCGTTGCTCCGATCCTGCATAGTGGGCCGGTGAAATGGAACGGGATTTGAGGACGGCGCTTCAGCGCGCGATTGAGGCCGGCAATCAGGTCCTCACGGCCGAGGTGATGCCGCCTCGTGGTGCAGATCCGACGCATATGTTGTCCATGGCTGAATCGCTGCGGGGCCGCGTTCATGCGCTGAACGTGACAGATGGCAGCCGGGCCGTGATGCGCATGAGCAGCCTGGCGTCCTGCAAGTTGCTGCTGGAGGCCGGTCTGGAGCCCGTCTTGCAGATGGCCTGTCGGGATCGCAATCGCATCGCCCTTCAGGCTGATCTGCTTGGGGCTCATGCGTTGGGGATCCGCAACCTGTTGTGTCTCACCGGAGATCCGGTGCGCGCGGGAGACCAGGCGGATGCGCGTCCGGTCAATGAATTTGAGTCTGTGAAGCTGTTGCAGCAGGTGCAGGCTCTCAACCGGGGTGTCGATCCCGTTCAGGGCGCCCTGCCGGATGGTGAGACCACGCTGTTCGCCGGGTGTGCCGCTGATCCGCAATCCAGGAGCTGGAGCGGTCTACAGCGCCGTTTGCAGCGCAAGCAGGCCGCGGGAGCCCGCTTCGTTCAAACCCAGATGGTGATGGATCCCTCAGCTCTTGAGCGCTTTCAGCATGAGCTGGCTGGCCCCCTGGGTCTGCCGGTGCTGGCTGGTGTGTTTTTGCTGAAGTCAGCCAAGAATGCTCGGTTCATCAACCGTGTTGTGCCTGGGGCATGCATTCCCGAGGAATTGATCCATCGGCTTGAGTGCTCGGAGCATCCCGCGATGGAAGGGGTGGCCATTGCTGCTGAACAGGTGAAGCGTTATCTCGGCATCGTCACTGGTGTGCACTTGATGGCGATCAAGGCGGAGCAACGTATCCCGATGATCTTGGATCGAGCCGGACTCAGCTCGCTGCCTGGGTGAGATCCGTACCCAGCAGCTCCGCCATGGCCTTCTGCTGGGGGGACGGTTCCACTAGGTCCTGACGCCGGGCGTCGGTGATCAACCAGTCGAGGGATGCTTCCTGCAGGTCGAAGTGATCGCCGTCCTTGCCCACGCAGTAGCGCCCGAATACCAGCTTCTCCAGAAGCTGGACGCCGGCGCCGATGCGTGAATAGTCAAAGATGATCGAATTGTCCACCGTGGCACCCTCACAGATGTGGCAGCTCGGGCCGATCATGGTGGGTCCGATGATCGTTGCGCCGTCTTCGATTTTGGTCATTCCGCCCACGTAAACGGGGCCGGAGACGTTGATTTTGTCCCAGTTGGCGGCCACATTCAGGCCGGTGTACACCCCGGGGCGAACCTCCTTGCCGGGGATTCCCACCTGACGAACATCGCCCATCAACACACTGCGGATGGCTTGCCAGTAGTCGGGAACCTTGCCGATATCCACCCATTCGAAATCCATCGGAATGGCATAGAAGGGTGCTCCAAGCTCGGCCAGTTTCGGAAACAGATCAGAGCCGATGTCGAAGGGCTGGCCCGAGGGGATGTGGTCGAAGATTTCCGGCTCGAAAATGTAGATGCCGGTGTTGATGGTGTCGCTGAGGGCTTCCTCAACGCTGGGCTTTTCCTGAAAGCTTGAAATTCTGTTCTGGTCATCTGTGACCACAACGCCGTAGCTGCTCACTTGATCCTTGGGGACCCGCTTGGTAACAAGGCTGGCAATGGCACCCTTCTCACGGTGCAGACGCAACGCTTCGCTCAGGTCAAGATCAATCAGTGCATCACCGCAGAGCACCACGAAGGTGTCGTCGAAGAAGTGCTGGAAGTCCTGGATTTTTTTGAGTCCGCCGGCAGATCCCAGCGCGTTGCCGATCAGTTCTCCGTCTTCAATCCGTCCTTCGAAGCTGTACGCAATCTCAACGCCGAAACGCTGGCCATCCCGGAAGTAATTTTCAATTTCTTCGGCCAGGTGGGAGACGTTCACCATCACCTCGGTGAAACCGTGCTCCTTGAGCAGTTCCAGCAGGAATTCCATCACTGGCTTCTGCAGGATTGGAATCATCGGCTTGGGGATCACATGCGTGATCGGTTGAACCCGCGTCCCCTTGCCAGCCGCCAGAATCATCGCCTTCATTGGCGTTTCAAGGGGTCAGTAGAAGGTAGTGACCATAGACCCGGTCTTAAGCCGCCACGACTGTCCGGGTCGGCGACGGATCTGGCACCTGAAGGCTGCGGATCGGTAGCTGTGTCGCGGTGCCACTGGCAGGGATGAATTTCAGCCGCAATGGGCCGTGAAGCCAGCCCTCCTGCTCCAGTTCAACCCGGCCTTGGGAGGAGAGAAACAGCAGAGCCCAGAACACCCCAACGCGGTCACGGTCAAGGTCAGCGGCTGCGGCGACCTCCCACCGCTCCACGAGCTGATCGAAGCCCACCCAGTCCAGGGCAGTCTCCCAACCGTTGAGAAACACCCCCAGCGCTGCGGTGGTTTCCGGGAGTTTTTCGCGGTGGGCCAGTCCAGCGACCTGGGCGATGGCTTCACGGTTGCTGTAGCGCTTCTGCCGTTTCCGCCGTCGCGCCTCGAGTTCGTCCGATTCCAGTTGCTCTGCGATCGATTCCAGTTGTTCGATCAGCTCCCCAAGGGTGACGGGGCGTCTTAAAGGCGGTGGAGCTACGGGCCGCCGCAGCAGGTGCTTCTCCGGTCGTCGGGGCAGATCGAAGGCGGGATCAAGCCAGCCCTGCTCATCAAAGTCTGCGTCGAAGTGGTCTTCGACCTCCGGGGCGGGGGGCAGCATGCTGGCCTCGAGCATTTCTGCTTTGAGCCCCACCAGTACGGAGGCGGCCAGGAAGGCTTCGCTGCTTTCGGCTAGGTCCCGTTCGTAACTGCCGCCCCGTCCGGCCAAGACGGCTGCTACCTGACCGGGAACCTCGATGCGTTGTCTGAGTTGATCCAGAAATCCGTCGATGACTGCAATGACATCGACATCCCACGGATCGAGATCTCCACTCTCCGCTGCGTCCTGCAAAAGCCGGATCGCGAGGCGGGCTCCAGCATCAGCGCCGTCGTTGGGGGCCACCTGGAGCAAGTCAATTCACCCTCTGCAGGCAAGGTATCGGGCGCAAACGGTTGCTGCCAGGGGGCTGTTTCAGCGATTCATCAGTGCGATCAGGCCTCAGTCGGCCGAGTTGTCGCCGGATTCATCACTTTCGGCAGCGCTGGCGGTCACGGTGGCGGCGGGGAGGAGACCTAACTGGGTTTCAACGGTGGAGCGATAGCGGTTGAGGTCGGTTTCCAGCTCTTGGATGCGTACCTGCTGCGCTTCAAATTCGTTGGCTTTGGAGAATTGATCCACGTTGTTGAGCATTCCCGTCCAGGCGGCAAAAAACCACGCCGCTACTGCACCGAATCCAGCCACCAGAAGCAACAACCCGGCTAGAGGCAGGGTGTATTCCATGCCTGGCAACACATGCACGGTGGTTGCGTTGGTGTTCGCCAGGGTGAAAAACACGGTGATCAGTCCAAAGGAGAAGATCAGGCCGAAGTTGATCTGGCGCATGTTCTGGAGGAGCGATAATTCAACTTACGGACAGTTGGTAGCTCCCGAACAAGAATCGATACGTGTTTTATGAAGTGCCCACCATGGGGGCCTGGATCACAGCCGGAACCGTTGCTTGGCCTCGAATCAAGGGGGCCGTTGGTGACATCACCTGCTCCATGGCGCCCAGGTTTCGGTTCACCAGGGCTTCAATTGAGCTGCGGTAGCTGTCGGTCATCAGCTTGGGATAGAGCCCAATTCCGATGATCGGCACCAGCAGGCAACCGATGATGTACACCTCACGCGGCTCCGCATCCACCAAGTTGGTGTGGGAGACCAGCTCCTCCTTCTCTTTGCCGAAGAAGATCTCCCGCAGCATCGAGAGCAGATAGATCGGCGTGAGAATCACGCCAACAGCGGCCAGAGCGCAGATCACCACGCGGAAGGGCAGGGTGTAGGCCTCATCGGTTGCGAAACCTGCGAACACCATCAATTCACTGACGAATCCACTCATGCCTGGCAGAGCCAGGGATGCGAGGGCACAAACGGTCCACAGCGCGAACATGATCCGCATCTTCTGGCCAATGCCCCCCATCTCATCCAGCTGAAGGGTGTGGGTGCGGTCGTAGGTGGCACCTACGAGGAAGAACAGGCTGGCCCCGATCAACCCGTGGCTGATCATTTGGAGCATGGCTCCACTGGTGCCGAGGGCACTGAAGCTGCCCACGCCGATCAGCACGAAACCCATGTGGCTGATCGAGCTGTAGGCGATCTTTCGCTTCAGGTTGCGCTGGGCGAAAGAGGTGAGGGCGGCGTAGATGATGTTGACCACCCCCAACACAATCAGCAGCGGTGCGAACTGAGCGTGGGCCGCTGGCAGCAGTTCGCAGTTAAACCGCAGCAGCGCATAGCCCCCCATCTTCAGCAGGATGCCGGCCAGAAGCATGTGCACCGGTGCAGTGGCTTCGCCATGGGCATCCGGGAGCCAGGTGTGCAGCGGCACGATCGGCAGTTTCACGCCGAAGGCGATCAGTAGCCCGGCGTAGCAGAGCAGTTGAAAGCCCGTGCCGAAGTCCTTTGCGGCAAGAGCGGTGTACTCAAAGCTGGGGGTGCCACCGCCGAAGAATCCCATGGCCAAAGCGGCCAAAAGAATGAACAGGGAGCTGCCAGCGGTGTAGAGAATGAATTTTGTGGCTGCGTACTGGCGTTTCTTGCCGCCCCAGATGGCCAGAAGTAGATACACCGGGATCAGCTCCAGCTCCCAGGCCAGGAAGAACAGCAGCATGTCTTGCACCGCGAAGACTGCGATCTGGCCGCCGTCCATGGCCAGGAGCAGGAAATAAAACAAGCGCGGTTTGAAACTCACCGGCCAAGCAGCCAGGCAAGCCAGGGTTGTGATGAAGCTGGTGAGCAGAATCAGCGGCATCGAGAGCCCATCCGCTCCAACCGCCCAAGTGAGCCCCAGATCGGGCAGCCAGCTCACCCGTTCGGACAGCTGCAGGCCACTCAGGCTGGGGTCATAGCCGGTCAGGTAAGCCGCAACGGTGATCAGAAAGGTGATCAGCGTCACGATTAGGGCATACCAGCGCACCTTTTTGCCGTCCCCTTCATCGGGAACGAGAGGAACCAGCAGTGCACCCACGATCGGAACCAGGATCGATAGGCTCAGCCACGGAACTGTGGCCTGCACCGGGTCGCCAAGTCCGGCGACTGCGAATTCGAACACGCTGTGAATCCGACCCTTACTGGTTGGATCGTAGAAATCATGGGCGCTGTGTCATCACCTCGATAGGCGATGACACACATGTCCGATCGAGACTTAAGAGATCGGTCCGCCGATGACGCCGAACAGCACCACCAGAGCAATCACTCCAGCGAACACGATCAGGGCATAGAACTGCGCGCGTCCGGTCTCCAGATACTTCAGACCCTCGCCGCTTCCGAGGGTGAGAAGTCCGGTGAGATTGACAACACCATCAACCACCTTCGCGTCCACTTCGAGAACCTCCCGGGCCAGTTTGCGGCTGCCTCGTACAAACAACTTCTCGTTGACCACATCGAGATACCACTTATTGGCGAAGAAGGCATTCACCGTGGGGAAGCGGCCGGCCACCATTTCACCCAGATCGATCCGATGCAGGGCATAGGCCAGAACAGCCAGGGTGATGCCCGCGACGGAGATGGCCACTGAAGCCCCCGCCAGTGGCAGGAATTCCCCCCAGCTGAACTGTTCTGCCATCTCGAGAGCTTCCTCAGGATTCAGCAGCCCTGCAAAGCGGCTGTTCCAGGGCGTTCCGAGAAGACCAATGAGCACCGAAGGCACCGCCAACACCGCCAAGGGTGCGGCCATGGGCCAGGCGGACTCGTGCACGCTGCCACCATGGAGATGGTGTTCCGCAGGATCCTTGCCAGCTGCTGCGAGCAGTTGGGTCTGCATGGCGGTGTCGTTGCCGCGGAACTCCCCTTCAAAGGTGAGGAAGTACAGGCGGAACATGTAAAAGGCCGTCATTCCCGCAGTCATGAAACCCACCACCCACAGCAGGGGATAACTGTTGAAGGCTTGACCAAGGATTTCGTCTTTGCTCCAGAAGCCAGCCAGGGGAGGAATGCCGCTGATGGCGATGCAACCGATGAAGAAGGTGATCGAGGTGACTGGCATCTTTTTGCGTAAGCCACCCATCAGACGCATGTCTTGGGCGAGCACGGGCTCGTGACCCACCACCTCTTCCATGGCGTGGATCACGGAGCCAGAACCCAGGAACAGCATGGCCTTGAAGAAGGCATGAGTCACCAGGTGAAAGATGCCAGCAACCGGGGCTCCACAACCCATGGCCAGCATCATGTAGCCGAGCTGGGAGACGGTGCTGTAAGCCAGCCCCTTCTTGAGGTCCATCTGGGTGAGGGCGATGGAGGCCCCCAAGAAGCAGGTGATCGTGCCGACGACGGCAATCACCGTTTGAATGACGGGGAATTGGGCGTACAGCGGATCGAGGCGGGCCACAAGGAACACCCCTGCAGCCACCATCGTGGCGGCGTGAATCAGGGCTGAAATGGGTGTCGGACCCTCCATGGCATCGGGCAGCCAGACATGGAGGGGGAACTGAGCCGACTTGGCCATCGGACCCATGAACACCAGCAAGCAGAGCAGCAGTGCTGCCCATGGGGCCACCGTTCCATTGGCCAGGCCGTTCTGCAGACCATCGGCAATGCCCTGGAAATCAAAACTGCCGGTGGCCCAGAACAGGCCAAGGATTCCCAGTAGCAGACCGAAGTCACCGACTCGGTTCACCACAAAGGCTTTCTGGGCTGCATGGGCGGCACCATCGCGGTCGTACCAGAAGCCCACCAGCAGGTAGGAGCACATGCCCACCAGCTCCCAGAAGACGTAGATCTCCAGGAGATTGGGACTGATGATCAGCCCCAGCATGGAGCTGCTGAACAGAGCCAGATAGGTGAAGAAGCGCACATAGCCCTTGTCGTGAGCCATGTAGCCATGGGAATACACCATCACCAGCAGGGCGATGGTGGTGACCAGCGCGAGCATCACGGCCCCAAGCGGATCAACCACGTAGCCCATCGGCAAAACGAAGCTGCCCGCACTGGCCCATACGAATAGATGCTCGACCGGTGGGGCCCCATTGAGCTGGTTGAACAGGATGCTGTAGCTCAGCACCGCAGCTGCACCGACACAGGAAATCAAAAGCAGCGCAACGGGTTTGCGCAATCGGTTGATCGTGCGGTTGAAGCTGATCAATCCCAACCCGGTCAGCACGGCGCCGAACAGGGGCAAAACGGGAATGAGCCAGGCGAGTTCCTCGGCCGAGGGCATCCGCAAGCAGCAGGTTGAAGCGAGTGTAGGCAGCTCAGCCCAGGAGTTTCTGGAGTGCTGAATTGCGCATCAACCCTGCAGCGGTCGGAATGAAGCGATGGGCCCACCAAAAGATGCCGACGGCGATGGCGATACCGAGTTGCGCGGGTCGGACGAATTCCTGCCACTGGAGCTGCTGGCGTCCATCCAGAACCGCGGCGAAGGGAACGATGGAGGTGTTGGCCTTGAGTTCATCAAAGGCTTCACCGAAGCGAGCTTTCGAACGCCGGTCGCCATGCCAGACAGCGAATATGTGATGACCGATTAAGCCCACGCAGGTCACCAGCATGAAGCTGCTGCCGATCCAGAGGGCGTGGGTGAGGCACCAGAGAATTTGACCGATGGCCTGCGGATGCCGGCTGATGCGGATGATCCCCGTGGCGTAAAGACGCACCTGTGGTTTCAGCACTGCCGGGATCTCCAGCAGGTTGTAGGTGGCTGGATATAGAAACAGAAAGCTGACGGCCGTTCCAATCCACACGAGCGGAATCACGCCCGGGACGCCCTGCAGATTCCACAGCCGCACCCCGTCGTAGCGATGGGCCAGGAACCATCCGATCACCACCACGGCCGAGGGAATGCTGGCTGCCGCGAAGATCAGCCGCCAGGCCCGTGCGCCGATCACTGCCTCAGCGCGGGTGCGCAGGGCTGCTCCACCGCTGTGAATCACCGCAAACAGGATCAGCAGCAGCAGCATCACGATGCTGCTGTGGTGAGTCGAGGCCATGGCCGCTGGGTTGGGAGGGCGTGATTCTGGCTGGCGGACCCAGCAGTCCTAGATTTCAGTCGTTCCCCCGGGTGTTCCGCGGTGGCCGATCTGCCGTTCACCCTCGACCAACTGCGGATCCTTCGCGCGATTGTGAGTGAGGGCAGCTTCAAGAAAGCTGCCGACAGTCTTTACGTCACCCAGCCCGCCGTCAGCCTTCAGATCCAGAACCTGGAGAAGCAACTGGAGGTGTCGCTGTTCGATCGCGGCGGGCGCAAGGCACAGCTGACGGAAGCCGGCCATTTGCTGCTGAGTTACTGCGACCGCATCCTCAGCCAGTGCCATGAAGCCTGTCGGGCTTTGGATGATCTCCACAACCTCAAAGGTGGCTCCCTGATCGTGGGGGCGAGTCAGACGACAGGCACTTACTTGATGCCTCGGATGATCGGCTTGTTCCGCCAGAAATACCCGGAGGTGTCGGTGCAGCTCCAGGTCCACAGCACCAGGAGAACCGGTTGGAGCGTGGCCAATGGCCAGGTCGATCTGGCCATCATTGGCGGTGAATTGCCGGCGGAACTCAATGAACTGCTGCAGGTGGTTCCATACGCCAGTGACGAGCTCGCGCTTGTGCTGCCGGTGAAGCACCCGTTGGCCCGACTGGCTGAACTCACCAAGGAAGACCTCTATCGCCTGGGCTTCGTCTGCCTTGATGCGCAATCGACCACCCGGAAGATGGTCGATCAGCTCCTGGCCCGCTCCGGCCTGGATGTGCAGCGCCTGCGCATCGACATGGAACTGAATTCGCTGGAAGCGATCAAGAATGCAGTTCAGGCTGGCCTTGGTGCCGCCTTTGTTCCCGTGGTGTCGATTGAGCGGGAGTTATCGGCGGGAACGATTCACCGCCCTCAAGTGGCCGATCTGCAGGTGCGGCGCCAGCTCAAGCTGATCACCCATCCCGCCCGCTACTGCTCACGGGCCTCGGTGGCCTTTCGCAATGACGTCTTACCTGTCTTTGCCAGTGCCGACAGCCCCATACGCCAGGCACCGAAAGCAGTGCCTGAGGTGATGGGGGAGCCGCTGATTCAGAACTGATCTGCTTCTGGGGTCAAACCGACCGAGTCGTCAGCCACGCCCCGGGTCAGGAATTTGTTCTGAGTGATGTCGGTTTGGTAAACGCAGCGCACCACGGGTTTGTCCCGCACAGAGCCGATGTAGGCAAAGGTATTCATCCGTTGTTTGCATTCACGCTCCTGCTCGGAGCTGATGGCCCCTTCCTTGCGCAGCACCGACCAGTTTTCCCGGCGGATGACGCAACCCGGTTGCAGCGTTGGCTGGGTCACGAAGCTGCTGGAAGGGTTGAGCGTTGTGTACATCTCGATGTCCATGACGAAGGCGCTCGCCCCCCACTGCCGGCAGAATTCCGGGTCTGGCACAGCCATGTCCAGTTGCTGGGAACTGGCGATGTTGCCTTGGTCACCTTGTGTTGTGCTGGTGACAGCACTTCCGATGCCGATCCCCACCACAAGAACACCTGCCAAAACGGCCACGGTGAGGGTGCTGAATTGGAAGGGGCCCTGAGATCCACCTCCCGGTGGGGGACCTGGTGGTCGCCCGTATCCACCACGCTGCGGGGGGTCGTAACGATCCCGCTCAGACCGGTCGTAACGGCCGTCCCTTGGCCCGCGACTACCTCGGTCGTACCGCGAGCGGGTCACAACAGTTCAGGGGTGCGGGGCAGGCCCATGGAGAAGTTCTGCACACGGCCATCGGTGTTGTAGCTCAGTTCTCCTGCTTGCAGCAGCTGACGGATGAATCCCTCCAGGTCGGTGCCGATGCGGCGCAGGGTGTAGTCACTCAGTTCGCCGCCGGCCGCGGCATCCACCAGTTCCTTGAAGCGTCCTTGCACCTTGGTGAGGCTGGCGTCGTCCCACAGGAATTCATTGTCGGGATCCAGATCCAAGGTGAGTTGGTCGTCCGAAGGGACGAGATCTTCATCCTGGAGGGCCGCTGTGAACAGGCGCACGTGACGGGTGGTGCACTTGAGAAGGGTGTCAGCCAAGACGCGACCACGGGAAAGCTGACACGACTTTAAGAAGCGAACGGGGGTCAAGCCCTTTTAAGGTTGGTTCCACTTTCGAGACGGCCGCATGCGCGTCGCTATTGCCGGAGCTGGTCTTGCAGGACTCTCCTGTGCCAAATATCTGGCGGATGCCGGCCACACGCCGATCGTTGTCGAAGCCAGGGATGTTCTCGGCGGCAAGGTCGCAGCCTGGAAAGACGAAGACGGCGACTGGTACGAGACCGGCCTGCATATCTTTTTCGGCGCTTACCCGAACATGCTGCAGCTCTTTAAAGAGCTGAACATCGAAGACCGGCTGCAGTGGAAGAGCCACTCGATGATCTTCAATCAGCAGGAGGAACCAGGCACCTACAGCCGCTTTGATTTTCCTGATCTGCCAGCCCCTGTGAATGGTGTGGCCGCGATCCTGGGAAACAACGACATGCTGAGCTGGCCTGAGAAAATTAGCTTCGGCCTGGGCCTTGTGCCTGCGATGCTCCGGGGGCAGGGGTATGTCGAAGAGTGCGACAAGTATTCCTGGACCGAGTGGCTGCGGGTCCACAACATTCCCGAACGGGTGAACGATGAAGTGTTCTTAGCGATGAGCAAGGCGCTGAATTTCATCGATCCCGATGAAATCTCTGCCACGGTTGTGCTCACAGCGCTCAATCGTTTCCTGCAGGAGAAGAACGGCTCCAAGATGGCTTTCCTCGATGGCGCGCCCCCGGAGCGGCTTTGCCAGCCGGTGGTCGAGCACATCGAATCACTCGGTGGGGAAGTGCATCTCGATAGTCCCCTGCGGGAGATCAAGCTCAATGAGGATGGTTCTGTAGCGGCCTTCCACATCGGCGGCTTGAAGGGCAAGGAGAGCTTCGATCTCACCGCTGATGCCTACGTCAGTGCATTGCCTGTTGATCCCTTCAAGCTGCTCTTGCCCGAGCCCTGGAAGCAGATGGAGGTTTTCAGCAAGCTCGATGGTCTGCGTGGTGTGCCCGTGATCAACCTGCACCTCTGGTTCGATCGCAAGCTCACCGATATCGACCATCTGTTGTTCAGCCGGTCGCCCCTGCTCAGCGTCTACGCCGACATGAGCATCACTTGCAGGGAGTATGAAGACCCCGACAAGTCAATGCTCGAGCTGGTGTTCGCGCCAGCCAAGGACTGGATCGGTCGCCCTGATGAAGAGATCATCGAGGCCACCATGGGCGAGCTTACCAAGCTGTTCCCGATGCATTTTGGTGGTGAAAATCCCGCCACACTGCGCAAATACAAGGTCGTGAAGACTCCTTTGTCCGTCTACAAAACGACCCCTGGTTGTCAGCAGTTGCGCCCCGATCAGACCACCCCAATCAAGAACTTCTTCCTGGCCGGTGATTACACGATGCAGCGCTATCTCGCATCGATGGAAGGCGCCGTGCTGAGTGGCAAGCTCTGCGCCGGTGCGGTGGACCGCAAGACAGGTCAGCTGGCATCATCGACCTCTTCTAGTGAGCCCGTGACGGCCTGAGCCATGCCCCTCGCCTCCCCGGATCTCGACGCAGCCTTCGAGGCCTGCCGTCGGGAGACCGCTGAGTGGGCCAAGACGTTCTATATCGGCACCTTGCTTCTGCCCCCAGAGAAGCGGCGTGCCATCTGGGCGATCTATGTCTGGTGCCGTCGTACGGACGAGTTGATGGATAGCCCTGAAGCTCAGGCGCGTCCGGTGGAGGAGCTTGCTGAGCGGCTCGACGGCTGGGAAGAGAAAACCCGGGCTTTGTTCGCCGGACGGGTGGAGGACGATCTGGATGCGGTGATGGTGGACACCCTGGAGCGGTTTCCCCAGGGCATCCAGCCTTATCTCGACATGATTGAGGGACAGCGGATGGACCTCACCTGGACCCGCTACCCCCGCTTCGAGGACCTCAAGCTCTACTGCTACCGCGTTGCTGGCACCGTTGGCCTGATGACCCAGGGAGTTATGGGTGTCGATCAGGCCTACACCTCAGCTCCCTGGAGTGACTGCCCAGACACATCCGATGCTGCCGTCGCTTTGGGGATCGCCAACCAGCTCACCAACATCCTTCGGGATGTGGGTGAAGATCGGGGCCGCGGTCGTATCTATCTGCCGCAAGAAGATCTCGAGCGCTTCGGATATTCAGAAGATGAGTTGATGGCAGGAACACTCAACAATTCCTGGCGTGCATTGATGCGATTCCAGTTGGAGCGGGCCCGCGACTGGTTTGCGCGTTCTGAAGCCGGGGTGCGCTGGCTCTCTGCCGATGCGCGCTGGCCGGTGTGGACGTCGTTACGGCTCTATCGGGGAATCTTGGATGAGATTGAACGGGTCGATTACGACGTGTTCAATCACCGTGCCTACGTGGCCAAGGTCAACAAGCTGCTCGATCTGCCGCGTTCGTTCCTCCTGGCCCAGTCACGCTGAGGTTCGATTCAGCAAAAAGCCCCTGCCAGTAAAACCGGCAGGGGCTGATGAATAGCGTTTTGCTCAACCAGATCGCTGAAGGATTCAGACTGCAGTCTTCTGGTCGGCCAGCAGGTCCTTGAGCTTGGACAGCTCACCGGCCCAGCGGGGGTCGGGAGCGCCTTCGCTCTTCTCGTCACTGTGAACCACCTTGTTCACCGCTTTGCGGGCCACCTGAGGCTGGCCTGCAGCATTGGGGGCTCCACGACGGTTGCCACCGGCGTTGTTATCCCGTCGTTCGGAACGCTCGATCCGGAGAGAGCTTCCACCGAACTCTTTGCCGTTCAGCTGTTCGATCACTGCATCGGCGACCTTGGCGTCGTCGACATTGGCAAAGCCGAATCCACGACAGCTGCCGGTTTCGCGGTCGAGAACCGACTTGAACCGAATCCCCTCTCCAACTGACTTGAGCAGAGCCACCAGCTCCTGTTCTTCAAAGGTCTGCGGCAGGTTGCCGATGTACAGGCGGATGCTCATGAAGGAAAGAAAATGCGATCTGTCGGTGTCTGACCGTCATCATTGACACCTGCAAAGTTAATCACAGAGCCTCGCTTTCACGGGTCAAGAAATGTTTGGCTTCCTCAATGGCCTCAGTCGTGGTCTGGATCCTCTGGAAGGCGCGTTCAAGCTTCAGATGATGCAGCAGACGTCCAAGAAGGGGGCCGGGTTGCATCTCCAGAGCCTTGAGCAGGCTGTTGCCGTCGATGGGTGCTCTGGGGTGGAACAGGGGGTCATCAGCGTCCCGCCATCGCCGCAGCCAGATCTCTTTCTCGGGCATTGGCAGTTGCAGGGCGAGCGCGGGGAGATCCCGTTCAAGCTCGTCATGCAATCTCAGTCGATCGGTTTCCAGCAGACACTCCGGTGCCAGGCCGGTGTGTTGCTGCCAGAACCGCAGGCGTTCGCAGCGTTGGCGCAGGGCCCGACTGGCTCGGAGTTGGATCATGCCGTCATCACTGATGAGGGCTGTTAGCCGCGCCAAGGGCAGAGCGACAGCTACTTCCTCCTTGCTCATGCCTTCCGTGTCAGCGGGCGCTGGTGGTTGCCCCTCGGCGGCCCAGGGGCGCAGCAACGGCAGACTCCGCAGGGCTGCTATCGCTGCATCGGCGTGCTCGCCCCGCACCAGGCGCTGCAGTTCCGCGAGGATCCGCTCCGGTGCCGCCTCAGGCAGCCGTGAGGCATGACGCTCAATCCAGCCCATGGTTTGGCTGCAGATTGTGAGCGGGATCTCAGCCGCTAGCCTCAATCCCCGCAGCAGCCGCAAGGGATCGTCGGTGAGGTTGGTTTCCGACACAGCAGTCAGGCAACCCTGTTGGAGATCGTTCAGTCCACCGGTGGGGTCCCACAACTGTCCCCAGGGTTGGAGCGAAACAGCGATGGCATTGAGTCGGTAGTCGCGGCGCCAGAGATCGTCTTCGATGCAGGCACCGTCCTGTCGGGCGATGTCCACCGTCCAGCCTCCGAGCACCAGCCGAGCAATGCTCCGTTCCCTGTCCAGCACCACACAGGTGCCATGGAGCTCCTGGGCTAGGGCCTGGGTCAGAGCGATGGCGTCGGTCGGGACCACGAGATCTAGATCGGGTTGATCCTGGAGACGGTCGAGCAATCCATCGCGAACTGCCCCGCCCACCAGCGCTGTGCCTTTGGGGAGCCGTTTCAGGGGGAGCGGCCATTGCGCTGGTGCCAGTCGCGCTCGCAACTGTTCAAGCAGTACGTCGCCAGAGCCTTGGACCATCAGAATGGGGGAGTGAACGGCCTTGGGAGGCATGTGCATCTGCGTGGACTGCAGCTGGGTCGACCGTTGTCAGGCCTATCACGCAGTTGAGCGTCAGCATGGCGTTCCGCATCTTGCTGAGACTCCGGACTTTGAGCCAGATGCGCCGAGAATTCACGTGTCGGTGATCGATCTCCCCAATGGTCAGGCCGGGGTTGAGTGGGATGTTCGGTCCTGCTCAAGCTTTAAGGCAGATCCCGGTCGATGGCGGCGTTGCTGTCCAGGGCAG
This sequence comes from Synechococcus sp. PH41509, assembly GCF_020514285.1. Classification (NCBI taxonomy): domain Bacteria; kingdom Bacillati; phylum Cyanobacteriota; class Cyanophyceae; order Synechococcales; family Synechococcaceae; genus Synechococcus; species Synechococcus sp. PH41509. Next base: position 32,849 of record NZ_VTLD01000017.1, read on the forward strand.
GAGTTGCCCCGATGACGGCCTTGCCGCTGCTGCTCGCCTTGCACAGCTGTTCGGATCGATTTGGGATGGCGCTGCTTGATCCTGAGCAGCCTGGAGCAGGGCCGCTCGTGCAGGTTCATCCCGATGGACGTGGGCTGTCTAACAGTCTGATTTCGCGCGTTCAGGCGCTCCTTCCCCCTGAGCGTTGGTCCCAATTGCAGGGCCTTGCCGTGGCGACAGGGCCTGGCGGCTTCACCGGCACCCGCCTGACGGTGGTGATGGCGCGCACCCTGGCGCAACAGCTGGATTGCCCCCTGCTCGGGGTAAGCAGTTACGCCTTGATGGCGCCACGCTTGGAGTCGCAACTGCTGGGATCGAATCAGGGGCAACCGTTCTGGATCACCCAGGAGTTGCCCCGCCGGGGGGTGGTTGGTGGTCAGTACCAGATCATCTCGGGGCAGGTCCACGAACTCAGCCTGCCGACCTTGCTGCCGCAGGGGGCATCTCCTCAGCCAGCCGTTGAGGCACAACTTGATGTGGCGGCGGATGTGGAGCTGTTGCTGCAGCTGTTGCAGCGCAGCCATGGGGCCGGGGTGGCGATGCCCTGGGCTGAGGTCTTGCCGATCTATCCCACTTCTCCTGTTGGACAGGTCTGATGGCGGGAGTGCGTACAGGGCTGCTGCTGGGTGCTGGCCTCATGGCCTGGCTGCTGGGGCCCGGACCGCTGTCTCCCTATCGCCAGGCTCTGTTGGATCGCAGCCCACCGCAACTCGTGCTTGTGCTTGGGGGTGATGTGGACCGGGAACGAATGGGTGCCCGGTTGGCGCGTCAGCTTGATCTGCCGCTGCTGGTGAGCGGTGGTAGCAATCCTGAGTACGCCGAATGGATGCTCAGTGAAGAGCGCTTCAATCCAGACCGCGTCACCCTCGATTACCGGGCCCGTGACACCCTCAGCAACTTCACCTCTGTTGTGGATGAGCTGCAGGCGGATGGCGTCCGCCACGTGTTGCTGGTGACCAGCGAAGACCACTTGCCACGCTCGATGGCGGTGGGCCAGGTGGTGGCGGGGAGCCGAGGCATTCAGCTCACCGGAGTTCCCGTGGCGTGCCGTACGGATTGCATGCAGGAGGGGCGCTTGAAGCAATGGAGTGACTGGTTGCGCGCCTTGGCTTGGGTGATGACGGGTCGAGACCTCAGGGATGCTGCGGACCCTGATCCAGCAGAGCATTGATGCGTTCCTGCAGCAGGGCGGTGGTGGCATCCAGATCGGGCCTGCGGCGACTGGCCGGTGCTGGGATGGGGTCACCGATACGCAGCTGGATGGGCACCAGGCGCGGCCAGCTGCGACCCGTTCCCAAGGCGCGGTGGCTGTTATGGATGGCCACCGGCAGCAGTGGGGCGCCTGTACGCGCCGCCAGCAGGGCCGCTCCGGGGAGTGGGTTGTTGATCCGGCCGTCGCTTTGTCGGGTGCCGTCCAGGAAAACGCCGGTGGCCCAGCCCTCCTCGAGCCGTGCCGTCGCTGTTCGAATCGCTTCGCGATCGCTGGCCCCCCGCCGGACGGGGTAGGCACCACAGGCCCGGATCACACGTCCCAGCAGCGGGATGCTGAATAGTTCCGCCTTCGCCATGAAAGCAACGGGGCGGCCCAGGGCATGGCCCAGCAAGGGGGGGTCCAGATGGGAGCCGTGATTGGCCACCACCACGAGAGGCCCTTGCATGGGTACTCGGTTGTTGCCTGCGGTCGAGCCGCGGAACAGCAAGCGAAAGACAGGGAAGACCAGCAGGTTGCTGACCAGCCGGTAGGTGAAGCTTGGCTTGGGTGTGGGCACGAGGCTGGATTGACTCACTGCCCGAGGTCTCCCGCCCCGGCGATCTGGGCGGTGGTCACGCCGCTCATGCTTCGTTTCGCCAGGCCACTGAGCACGTTCCCCGGTCCGATTTCCACCAGGGTGTCTACGCCGCTATCGGTCATCGCCGCCATGGTTTCTCGCCAGCGCACCCCGGTCGTCATCTGCTGCTTCAGGCGTTGTTTGAGCTCGTCCGCGCTGGTGCTGGCGCTGGCAGCGCTGTTGCTGAGCACCGGAACGCGGGCATCCTGAAATGGCACCTGGTCCAGCGCAGCGGCAAAGCGCTCAGCAGCCTCTGCCATGAAAGGAGAGTGGAAAGCCCCGGAGACGACCAAAGGGATCGCGCGCTTGCATTTCAGGGCTCCACTCACGCTCTGTACGGCCTCTGGAGCGCCGGAGATCACCACTTGGGCATCGCTGTTGTCGTTGGCGATGCTGACGCCTTCCGTGGCGGCTACCAGGTCGTCCAGCTGACCGCGATCGAAGCCGATCACGGCCGTCATGGCACCGCCCCCAGCGCTCGCCATCAGTTCTGAGCGGGTCTTCATCAGCTGCAGGCCTGTGTCCAGCCCAAACACACCAGCGCTGTAGAGGGCGACCAGCTCGCCCAGGCTGTGGCCGGCCACCAGTGCAGGCTCGCGGCCCTGCTGCTGCAGGTTGTCGGCCAGCAGCGATTCGATCACGAACAGGGCGGGCTGGGTGTTGCGGGTGTCGTTGAGATCATCCGGTCCATCACCGCCGCCGCTTTCGCCCTGGCAGATCGCCAAGAGGTCGCGCCCCAGCAGTTCGGAGGCTGTGGCGAAACGTTCGCGGCTGCCATCGATGCTGAGCAGCGCTTCTGCCATGCCCACCTTTTGAGAGCCCTGACCGGGAAAGACCCAGGCGATCGCCATTGCTGTTTTCTGCTGACCGTGCCGGAGATTAGGCGGGGCCGCTCCAGCGGAAGAGTGCTGCACCCCAGCTCAATCCCGCTCCGAAGCCACTGCTGGCGATGCGGTGTCCGGGTTGGATGCGTCCATCGCGCACGGCTTCGTCCAGCATCAAGGGAATGGTGGCCGCTGATGTGTTGCCGTAGTGCGCCAGATTGCTGAGCACTTTCTCGGATGGGACAGAGAAGCGATCTGCCACTGCATCAAGGATTCGTTGGTTGGCCTGATGCAGCAGCAGCCAGTCCACGGCATCTGCAGCGACGCTTTTCTGTTCGAGCAGTTGCTCGAGGATGGCTGGCACTTCGCGCACCGCGAATTTGTAGACCTCCTGCCCGTTCATCTGAATGGGTTCGAAGCCGCCGCACTGATGGCTGGCGTCCCCCACAAGGGACTTGCGCTCGCTGACCTGGGGAAGCTGGAGGACCTCGCCTCGGCTGCCATCAGAGCGCAGCAGGAATCCCTCCAGATTGTCTTGGCCGTTTTCTGATGCCTCCAGCACCACGGCGCCGGCCGCATCACCGAACAGCACACAGGAGCGTCGGTCGTCCCAGTTCACCCAGCGGCTCAGTTGATCGGCTCCCACCACGAGGATGCGGCGCATCGCCCCACTGCGCAGGTACTGGGCAGCGGTGACAACGGCGAAAAGAAAGCCACTACAGGCGGCGGTGAGATCAAAGGCCACGGCATTGGTGGCACCCAGTCGAGCCTGTAGGCGTGGCGCCGAACCGAACAGGTCGTCTGGGGTCGAGGTCGCCAACAAAATCAGATCGAGGCTGTCGGCAGACCAACCGGCCATGGCGAGAGCCCGTTCCGCCGCTAATCCACTCAGTTCGGTTAGGGATTCATCCGCATCGATCACGCGTCGTGCGGCAATCCCGGTACGACTCCGAATCCAGGAATCACTGGTTTCAACCCGCTGGCCGAGCTCTTCGTTGCTGATGGAGCGGCTGGGCGTCGCGCTGCCAGACCCTCGGAACAACACCCCTCTGGTTGTGCTGAGCGGCTCGACCAAAGCGGAGGTTGAAGGACGTCGCGTCAGTCAATCACAACCCTGATGCAGTGTTGCGAGATCCTCCATGACGCCATGGCTCGCAGCGGAGTGGGCAATGCGCAGGGCACTAACGACCGAGAGGGCCCGGCTGCTGCCATGGCCGATCACGGAAATGCCGTTGACGCCCAGAAGCAGCGCCCCACCGTGCTCGGCATGGTCCAACCGCTTCTTAATGCGTTTGAGGTTGCTGCGCAGAAACGCTGATCCCACCTTGCCGCGCCGACCCCGGGGCAACTCCGCCCGCAGCACCCCCAGCAGAACACTGCCGACGGATTCCAAAAACTTCAGCAACACATTGCCGGTGAATCCATCACAGACCACTACATCGAAATCGCCCGAGAGGACATCACGGCCTTCGCAGTTTCCGGCGAAATGCAGCCTGGATTCATCCCGCAGCAGTTCATGGCTCTTTAAGGAGAGATCGTTCCCCTTGCATTCCTCTTCGCCGATGTTCAGCAGGCCGATCCGCGGCTGACTCACCTGGAGAACATCACGGCTGTAGATGTTCCCCAGCAGGGCGAATTGGTGCAGATAGGCGGGTTTGCAGTCCATGTTGGCGCCAACGTCGAGCACCAATACCGGCTGACCGGGATCTTTGGTTGGGAACAGTGCACCGATGGCTGGTCGGTCGATGCCCTTCAGCCGTCCCAGCCGGAAAATCGCCGAAGCCATCACTGCACCGGAATTTCCGGCTGAGTACACCGCGAGAGCTTCCCCTTTCTTCACGAGGTCCATGGCCACATTGATGCTGGCGTCCCTTTTGCGCCGCACCGCCGTGGCCTCGTCATCCATGCCGATGGAGGGGCCACTGGCCACCAGGTCCAGATGCCCTGCTGCCCTTGCACTTTCTAGGGATTCGCGCAGGCCGAGGCTGTTGGCGGCGGCCATGACCCGCTCGATTTCCCCCACGAAGCGGATCTTCAGGGGTAGCCGGTCAATGGCGTCCAGACATCCCTCCAGAATTGGACCTGGGGCATGGTCACCGCCCATGCCATCGACGGCGACCCAGAGACGTTCCGCATCGTCGATCTCGTCGGCATCAGTGCCCCCCTGCAGCCAGCGCAGGGGATCGAACACCAGCGGTTGGAGCACGTTGCTGGCCACCGTGCCGGCTCCGGACACCACGGTTTCTGCCACGGTGCCCGCCATCGATCCGGCTGCCGTTGCTGAGTTGGCAGCACCATCCACGATGGTTGTGACGGCGGCGTTGCGCCGATACCAGATCACCAGGCGACGGATCGCCCGAGGACGGTTGGTCTTGTTCCGCGGCTGAGGGGCCGGGGCGGGATCAGGGACCTTCGGAGGCAACGGAATCGACGATGCGCTGGAACAGGTAGCCGGTGCCCCGAGCTGTGAGGATTAACTCGGGATTGGCCGGATCATCCTCCAGTTTGGATCGCAGCCGGGAGATATGAACATCCACCACCCGGGTGTCCACGTGGCGTTCCGGGGTGTAACCCCAAACCTCCTTGAGGATCTCGCCGCGGTTGAACGGTTCACCGGAACGGCTCACCAGCAGTTCCAGCAGGCTGAATTCCATGCCTGTCAGCCGGATCCTTTCGTCGCCACGGAACACCTGGCGTTTGTTGGTGTCGATTCGCAAGTCGATCACCTGAATGACCCCGGAGTTGGGGATGCCCGCCACCTGTTCCTTCTCAACCCGTCGCAGCACGCAGCGGATGCGGGCCTCCAGCTCCTTGGGGCTGAAGGGCTTCACCACGTAGTCATCGGCCCCAAGCTCAAGCCCTGTGATTCGGTCGGCCACGTCGCCGAGGGCCGTCAGCATCACGATGGGTACGTCCGACTCCTTGCGAAGCTCTTGGCAGACGCCGTAGCCATCCAGCTTCGGCATCATCACGTCCAGCACCACGAGGTCGGGAGTGCAGGTCGGGAACAATTCCAGGGCTTCGGTGCCGTCGCAGGCGGTCACCACGTTGTACCCAATCATGGATAACCGGGTTTCCAGGATCCGTCGGATCGATGCCTCGTCGTCGACCACGAGGATCGTTTCCTTGGTGGGAGCCGTGGCCGTCATGGGCAACGAGGCGTTAGTCACTTCTCGCCACAAATAAAAGGGCAGCCCCCTGATTCGTTCATTCAACGGCAACTTTCTTCACAGTTCGCAGTGCCCAAGTCCACCGCTGTTTTCATCTGTCAGGTCTGCGGAGCCCGTGCCCGACAGTTTTTTGGCCGTTGCCCCGAGTGCGGCAGCTGGAATTCCTTGGTGGAGCAATCTCAGCCTCCAGCCGATGGCCGTCGTCGCCGCAGTGCTCCGGATCCAGAGGTGGCCGCTGCGCCGCGACGCTCCACCGCCATGGCCTCGCTGGAGGATCAACCGCTGCAACGCCTGGCGACCGGTTCCGCTGAATTTGACCGTGTTTTGGGTGGAGGCCTTGTGCCCGGTTCTCTGGTGCTCGTGGGCGGCGATCCAGGAATCGGCAAGAGCACGTTGCTGCTGCAGAGCGCCTCGGCGATGGCGGCCGGTGCATCGGTGCTTTACGTGAGTGCTGAGGAATCGGCGCAGCAGGTGAAGCTGCGCTGGCAGCGGCTCGCTGGAGGGGCATCGGAGCTGCAGTTGCTGGCCGAAACCGATCTGGAACTGGTGTTGGAGGAGCTGGAAGCGCTTCGCCCCGCTGTGGCGATTATCGACAGCATTCAGGCCTTACATGACGCCAATCTCACCAGTGCTCCGGGGTCGGTTGGCCAGGTGCGCGAATGTGCGGCTGCCCTGCAACGGTTGGCCAAACGCCAGAACATTTCCCTGCTCTTGGTGGGCCATGTCACCAAGGAAGGCATGCTGGCCGGCCCGAAGGTGTTGGAACACCTTGTGGATGCCGTACTCACCTTCGAAGGTGACCGGTTCGCCAGTCACCGCCTGCTGCGCGCCGTTAAGAACCGCTTCGGCGCCACCCATGAGTTGGGTTTGTTCGAGATGCAGAGCGGTGGCTTAGCCGAGGTGGGCAACCCCAGTGAGCTGTTCCTCAGCGATGCCCGTGCGTCCGGTGTGGCGACGATCGTGGCCTGTGAGGGCACGCGTTCGCTGGTGGTGGATCTGCAGGCTCTGGTGAATGTCACCAGCTATGCCAGCCCGCGACGTACAGCCACAGGGATCGGCACGAACCGTTTGCACCAGATCCTTGCGGTGCTGGAGAAGCACATGGGACTGCCGCTCTCGCGCTTCGATTGCTACCTCGCCGTTGCCGGTGGTCTGGAGGTGGAGGAGCCGGCGGCGGATCTGGGGGTTGCTGCTGCAGTGGTTGCCAGCTTTAGAGATCTCACTCTTCCTGCGGGCACGGTGTTGATCGGAGAGCTCGGTTTGGGGGGACAGCTGCGCCCTGTCGGTCAGCTGGAGTTGCGGCTCCAGGAAGCGGCACGGCTGGGGTTTCGGCGGGCTGTCGTGCCCCGGGGCAGCGGCCTCGGAGATCTGGCGTCGGGTCTGGATCTGGCTCTTCTGGAGGCCGATAACGTCACCGAGGCCTTGGTGCTGGCGCTCGGTGATGCTGTGCAGCCCGATCAGACCTGATTCAGAAGTAGACGTCGACGTTGCTGCGGCCTGTTGATTTCAACCAGTTTTCGATATCGAGATAACCGCCGGGATTGAGGCGCACGGCCTGGGTCCAGACATCGGCTGCCTGATCAAACCAGCGATCGGCTTCGTCCTGCCGACCGCCTTCTTCGGCGATTCGCCCCCGTTTTTCGTAGATCAGCCCCATGTTCTTGAGGCAGGAGGGTTGCTTTGGGTTTTCTTCGAGAGCCTGGCGGTAGGTCTCGATGGCCCGCTCCTCCTCGCCATTGGACATGTAAATGATGGCCATGTTCTTGAGGGTTTCACTCCGGTCTGTGGAGTTCTCCTCAAGCTTCAGAGCCTCCTCATAGTTCTCCAGTGCCTCGGCGTAATCACCATCGTTCTGGGCGGAGAGGCCATCGCGGTAATAGACGTAGGCCTCCTTCGAGCGGGCATTGATCGGCAACAGCTTGACGATCAGGTCCGCCATCACCGTGAAGCTCTTGTCAATGAAGTTGTCGTTGCGGTTGCTGCGGGGCACGGCGCTCCGGCGGACTGGCCCCCATCCTGACGGGATCAGAGCCCGACCTAGCCTGCTCGTAATGATCCCTGTTGCGTAAACACCTGTGAGCCCTGCGGTTCATACCGTCGTCCTGGATGTGGAAGGGATGAAATGCGGCGGTTGCGTTCGCGCTGTTGAAACCACCCTCTTGGACCAGCCTGGTGTCCAGCGTGCCGATGTGAATCTGGTCAGCCGCTCGGCTTGGCTCGATCTCACCGCGGGTGAGAGTGATGTAGCTGGGGTGTTGAAAGCCCTTGCAGACAGGGGCTTCCCGGCCAAAGAGCGCGCTTTGGACGACCCGATCGGTGCGGCGGCTGCCGGCCAAGCATTGCCGGGCTGGTGGCAGCAATGGCGACAGCTGATGGTTGCCCTGCTGCTGCTCCTGCTGTCTGTGCTTGGGCATCTCAGTGAGGCAGGACAGCTGTCGCTGCCTCTGATCGGCACCCTTCCCTTCCACGCCACGCTTGCAACGGTGGCTCTGCTCGGGCCAGGCCGTCCGATCTTGCTGGGTGGTGTTGCCGCTGCTCGTGCAGGGGCTCCCAGCATGGACTCCCTCGTGGGCCTGGGAGTGAGCAGTGCCTATGTGGCGAGCCTGGTGGCGTTGGTCTGGCCCCAGGTGGGTTGGCCCTGCTTTTTCAATGAACCGGTGATGCTGCTGGGCTTCGTTCTGCTTGGGCGTTTCTTGGAGGAACGGGCCCGTTTTCGGACCGGGCAGGCGTTGCAGCAACTGGCTCGGCTCCAGCCTGACACGGCTCGACTGTTGTTGCCCGACGGCGCGATTCGTGAGGTGCGCGTCGGGGCTCTGCGACCCGGAGAAACCGTTCAGTTGCTGGCGGGTGACCGCGTCCCGGTGGATGGAGTGGTGCTTGAGGGGGCTTCGGCTGTTGATGTGTCGAGCCTCACCGGTGAGCCCTTGCCGTTGCAGGCAGAGCCCGGCATCGAGTTGTCGTCCGGCAGCCTCAATTTGGAGGCAACTCTGGTGTTCAAGGTCACCCGAGTTGGCGCCGAAACCGCTCTTGCTCGGATCATTCGCTTGGTGGAGCAGGCCCAGGCCCGTCGGGCCCCCATTCAGGGCCTTGCCGATCGTGTGGCGGGTCGCTTTTGCTATGGCGTCATTGGCCTGGCTCTCGCAACGTTTCTGTTCTGGTGGTTGTTCGGCGCCGATCATTGGCCCCAGGTCCTGCAGGCTTCAGCGCCCGGGATGCCCCATGACCATGCGATGCCCCATGAGATGCATCACGGGGGGTTGGGACGTGGAGCCAGCACCCCGATTGGTCTGGCTTTGCAACTGTCGATCGCGGTGCTGGTGGTCGCCTGCCCCTGCGCCCTCGGTCTGGCTACTCCAACCGTGATCACGGTGGCCACCGGCCTAGCGGCCCGGCGCGGTTGGCTGTTCCGCGGTGGCGATGTCATCGAAACCGCCGCGGGTCTGGACCATGTGGTCTTCGACAAGACCGGCACCCTCACTTTGGGTCGCCCCCTGGTCACCGATGTGCACGGGGATGACTCGGATCGTTTATTGCAACTCGCCGCCAGCCTGGAGCAAAGCAGCCGCCATCCCTTGGCCTATGCCCTGCTGCAGGAGGCCCAGGGGCGGGAGCTCCAACTATTGGAGTGCGATGACGTGCGCACTGTGTCCGGTCAGGGGCTGGAAGGCCAGGTGGATGGTGCATCGGCCAGGGTTCGTGTCGGAAAGCCCGACTGGTTGGTGGCGCAGGGTGTGGGCATTTCCCCAGCAGCTCAGGGCTGGCTCTCTGTCGCTGAAGGCTCGGTGGTGGCGGTTGCTGTGGGTGATCGCCTGTTGGGACTGATTCAGATCGAGGATCAGATCCGTCCGGATGTCGCTCCTGCGCTGCAACGCCTGCGGGCCCATGGCTTGACTCTTTCGGTGTTCAGCGGTGACCGGGAGGCAGCTGTCCAGCGCCTCGGTCAGCAGTTGGGTTTTGCGGCTCATGATCTGGGCTGGCAGATGCTCCCGGAGCAGAAGCTGCAACGCCTCGAGCAGCTGCGTCAGGGCGAGCGGGTGGCGATGGTGGGCGACGGCATCAACGATGCGCCTGCTTTGGCCGCGGCTGATCTTGGGATCGCCATCGGTACTGGAACGCAGATCGCGCAGGACTCCGCTGATCTTGTGCTGCTTGGCGATCGGCTCGACAACCTTCCCGAAGCCCTCGGCCTGGCCCGCCGAACTTTGGTGAAGGTGCGGCAGAACTTGTTCTGGGCCTTCGGTTACAACCTCATCGTTCTCCCTGTTGCTGCGGGTGCCCTGCTCCCCAGCCATGGGGTACTGCTGTCGCCTCCGCTGGCAGCGCTGCTGATGGCCTTGAGTTCCATCACCGTGGTGATGAATGCCCTGGCTCTTCGCTTGCCATGACTGGACGTCTCATTGTTTTGGAGGGCATTGATGGCTGCGGTAAGACCACGCAGATCCGTCATCTGGTCGATTGGTTGCCCATAAGCGGTCTGATGCCGAAAGGTGCTTCTTTGGTTTGTACCCGTGAGCCCGGAGGGACCCCCCTCGGGCGCTCGATTCGTGAACTCCTGCTGCACACAGCCGACCAGGAGGCACCAGCCCCCACCGCCGAGTTGCTTTTGTATGCCGCCGATCGGGCTCAGCATGTTGAAACGTTGATCCGTCCGGCACTGGAACGTGGTGACTGGGTTCTCAGTGATCGCTTCGCGGGATCCACCCTGGCGTATCAGGGCTATGGCCGTGGCTTGGATCGAGACTTGATTCAACGGCTTGAACAGATCGCCACCACTGGCTTGCAGCCCGATCTCACCCTCTGGCTGCGCCTTCCTGTTCAAGCCAGTCTTGAGCGGCGCCTTGGGGACAAGCAGGACCGCATCGAAGCGGAGGGAGCTTCATTCCTGGAACGGGTCTCGCAGGGTTTTGCGCAGTTGGCGCAGCAGCGCTCCTGGTGCTCCGTCGCTGCTGACCAGTCAGCGATTGCCGTCAGTGCTGCTCTGGAACATCAGCTTCAGGAGCATCTGGCTTGAGCGCGCTGTTTGAGGATCTGATCGGCCAGCCCCTCGCAGTTGATCTGTTGTCGGCAGCCCTCGCCCAGGGACGCGTGGCACCGGCCTACCTCTTCGCCGGCCCTGAGGGGGTCGGGCGTCAACTGACGGCGGTGCGTTTCCTGGAGGGTCTGCTGGCCGATGGTCAGTCCTCTGCTCGGGAACGGCGACGCTTGCTGGAGCGCAATCACCCTGACCTGCTCTGGGTGGAGCCCACGTATCAGCATCAGGGGCGTTTGTTCACCCGTGCGGAAGCCGAGGAGGCGGGACTCAGTCGCCGCACCCCGCCACAGTTGCGGTTGGAGCAGATTCGAGACATTGGCCGCTGTTTGGCACGGCAGCCAGTGGAGGCCCAGCGAGGCATGGTGGTGATTGAAGCCGCCGAAGCGATGGCGGAGGCAGCGGCAAACGCTCTGCTGAAAACGTTGGAGGAACCAGGCCATGGGGTGCTGATCCTGTTGACGTCAGCCCCTGAGCGGCTGCTCAGCACCATTCGCTCCCGTTGTCAGTTGATCCGTTTTCTCAGGCTCAATCCTGAGGCCATGGCACAAGTTCTGGAGCGCACCGGTGCCATGGCTCAAGACGCACCAGAACTGCTGGCGCTGGCTGCCGGTTCTCCAGGGGCTTTGATCGACCATCGCCGCAGCCTGGCGGGTGTCCCGGAGGAATTGGTTCAGCGCTTCAACGCCCTGCCTGCCAATCCGATGGAGGCACTGTCATTGGCGCGCGATCTGTGCGAAGCCCTCGATGGTGAGCAGCAGCTGTGGCTGATCGGCTGGTGGCAACATCGGCTTTGGCGCTGTGGTAGCTCCGCTGTAATGCTCAAGAGACTGGACATGCTGCGCGGTCAGTTGCTCTCTTTCGTACAGCCTCGTCTGGCCTGGGAGGTGGCGCTTCTGGACCTCACGCCATCCGTTTAACAGGCCGTCTGGCTGGTCAGGCCGAGGCCCGATCCCCTTGCTGCTTGCGTTCTTCGCGGGCCATCGCCACGACGTCCTCAAGGCCATCCATCTGGGCGCTAGTGGGGAGCTCCAGGCAGTAGCCCGCTCCATACACCGTCTTGATGAACCGTGGCTTGCGGGGATCGGGTTCCAGCTTGGTCCGCAAGTGCCTCACATGCACACGAATGGTCTCGATGTCGTCATCAGGCTCGTAGCCCCAGACTTCCTTGAGGATCAACGAAGGAGCCACGGTCTGTCCGTGACGCTGGAGCAGGCAGTGGAGAAGTTCGAACTCCAGGTGCGTGAGCCGCACGGGTTGATCGAACCAAATGGCTTCGAAGCGCTCGGGCACCAGGGTGAGGGGTCCGTAGCTGAGGATTTCGTTGTGATTGCTCGATCCAACGGGTGCACGATCACTGCGACGCAGCAAGGCCTTGACCCTGACCTGAAGCTCCTCCAGATCGAAGGGTTTGGTCAGGTAGTCATCAGCCCCTGAGTTGAAACCGCTGACTTTGTCCTTGGTACCACCCAGAGCTGTCAGCATCAGGATCGGTATCCCCGCTGTGCGCTCATCTCGCCGCAGACGCTGACAAAGGGTGAGGCCATCCACCTTCGGAAGCATCAGATCCAGCAGGATCAGATCGGGGGTGTACTGGAGAGCAAGGGCCTGACCTTTGATGCCGTCGTCGGCGCGCTGCACGTCGAAGCCACTGTGCTCCAGATGACCGCTCACCAGGTCGCGCATGTCCTGGTCATCTTCGATTAGCAGGATGCAAGGCTTCATTGGTTCGGCGGCAGTGCGGCTGGAGAAAAAGGAGCGCTTGTCTGTCGGGATTAACGCTGAGCAGATTCTCTCAAGCTTTTCAAGTGTCTGCAGATTTTGGGTGGCGAGTCAGTGATGGGCTTGTTTGCAGGAGATCGTCTGCAGTGACAGCGATATGAAGGCTTTTTTAGTTTTGTTTCTCGATCAGCTGTTTAGGAAGTCTTCCGCTTCGGGCAATCACCCGTCACGAAATTCCTTTTTTTGTCAATAAAAAAGCCACAGCAAATGCTGTGGCTTTAAAGCTCCCCGGGCGGGATTCGAACCTGCGACCAATCGATTAACAGTCGACCGCTCTACCGCTGAGCTACCGAGGAATGGCTCCCGGAGACCTTACCTCTCGAATGCGCCGCCCTGCAAGCGTCGTTGCAGTTCCCTTCCACTTGTCCAGGGACCAATTCGACCATCGCGCATGCGGGCTGCACCATCAGCGAAGTTCAACTCCCCCAGCCTGTGGGTGATCCAAAGAGCTGTGATCGGTTGGATGGCGTCTCTGCAAAGGCGTTGCACGGTATTCAGCACCGTGGTCTGACTCTCGGGGTCCAGCAGGGCGGTCGGCTCGTCCAGCAGCAGTAGGCCGGCGTCACTCGCCAGGGCTCCAGCGATGGCCAGGCGTTGTTTCTGGCCGCCGCTGAGGCTGTGAATGGGTCGGTTCTCCATCTCAGCGAGGCCGAACTGTTTCAGCAGGTCACGCACTGCGCTTTGGCGTTGTCTCCCCAGCCCTTTGGAGTCCATGCCGAGCATCAGGTCACTGCCGCAACTGGGAAGCAACAGTTGATGGTCGGGGTTTTGAAAGACCAGAGCAGTTTTGGTGCGGCAGTGAATTTGTCCGCTCTGCGGTTCCAAAAGTCCGGAAATCAGGCGGAATAAGGTGCTTTTGCCGCTTCCGTTGCTTCCCACCAGCATCCACAGACCAGGGCCTGGGATCACGAGGTTGCAGCGATCGAGAGCCTGATGGCCGTTCGGCCAACGATGGCTAACGGCCTCAACCCTCAATTCAGCGGTGGCGGTTTCAGGAATCAAAGGAAAAGCCGGGTCGCTTGCTGCCACCCGTCGCCGAAGCCTTCTCATAAAGCTGAACGGCGAGAACCTCACTGACCAGCAGCGTCACTTTTTTCCCCTCTACTTTCTCGCAGGTGAGCTCCAGGAGACGGGGTTGGCTGTGGTCAATGGCTTGGCGGATTTGCTGATAAAGCGCATCGGCATCAGCAAGCTCTTTGCGCTGGACAGACACAGGGAGAGGACTCATGCGCAAGGCCAGTTCGATGACGTACACAGCGTTGGAAAAGATCGATGCGTCATCTTCGCGGAGGGGGCGGCATCCCGTCGGTTCAGAAATGCGCATTTCTACTCATCCCTTGCAAATGGGTGCGGGGAGCCGCCCCATTTCGGTGATCCCCCCCTAGGCTCGCTCGTGTAACGGATCATGAAGCACTTCTCATGACGATCGCTGTAGGACGCGCGCCACAGCGGGGATGGTTCGACGTCCTCGATGACTGGCTCAAGCGCGACCGCTTCGTATTCATTGGCTGGTCTGGCATCCTTCTCCTTCCAACGGCCTACTTGGCCATTGGTGGCTGGCTGACCGGCACCACTTTCGTGACCTCCTGGTACACCCACGGCATTGCCTCCTCGTACCTGGAAGGTTGCAACTTCCTTACCGCTGCTGTGTCCACCCCCGCTGATGCGATGGGTCACAGCTTGCTTCTCCTCTGGGGCCCTGAAGCCCAAGGTGATTTTGTTCGCTGGTGTCAGCTCGGTGGTCTTTGGGCCTTCGTTGCCCTGCACGGCGCCTTCGCTTTGATCGGCTTCATGCTTCGCCAGTTCGAGATTGCTCGTCTGGTTGGCATCCGCCCTTACAACGCCATCGCCTTCTCCGGTCCGATTGCGGTGTTCGTCAGTGTCTTCCTGATGTACCCCCTCGGCCAGAGCAGCTGGTTCTTCGCGCCCTCCTTCGGTGTGGCAGCGATCTTCCGCTTCCTCCTCTTCCTCCAGGGCTTCCATAACTGGACCCTGAATCCCTTCCACATGATGGGCGTCGCCGGCATCCTCGGCGGTGCACTGCTCTGCGCCATTCACGGCGCCACCGTGGAAAACACTCTGTTTGAGGACGGTGAGCAGGCCAACACCTTCAAGGCGTTCGAGCCCACTCAGGAAGAAGAGACCTATTCCATGGTCACCGCCAACCGCTTCTGGAGTCAGATCTTCGGTATCGCCTTCTCCAACAAGCGCTGGCTGCACTTCTTCATGTTGTTCGTGCCTGTGATGGGCCTGTGGACCAGCTCCATCGGCATCATCGGCTTGGCCCTCAACCTGCGTGCCTATGACTTCGTGTCACAGGAAATCCGCGCTGCAGAAGATCCCGAATTTGAGACCTTCTACACCAAGAACATCCTTCTGAATGAAGGTCTGCGTGCCTGGATGGCACCGGCTGACCAGCCGCACGAAAACTTCGTCTTCCCTGAAGAGGTTCTGCCCCG
>NZ_VTLD01000018.1:0-27293 GCF_020514285.1 Synechococcus sp. PH41509
CGCCTTCAGCCGCGTCGGCGGACGGAGTCGCGACCTCCTGGTCGGTAGGGGCAGCGCCTTCGGTGACCGGCATGGTGTCAGCGCTCAAGACAGAAATACAAACAACTAACCTACCAGCCGCTCCCCATCAGACGTTCTGGGATCTCCAACCATCCTGCTGTTCGACATCGATGGTGTGATCCGCGATGTCGCTGGGAGTTACCGAAGGGCCCTCCAATGCACCGTGCAGCACTACTGCGGTTGGCAGCCCAGGGCCGATGCCATCGACGCACTCAAGGCGGAAGGGATCTGGAACAACGACTGGGACGCCAGCCTTGAATTGTTGCGGCGCCATGGCGCTGCTCTGCCGGATCGGGCCGCGCTGATCGATGTGTTCAGCGGCTTCTACTTCGGCGGAGATCCAGAGGGGGACCCCAGTCAGTGGACTGGATTCATCGGCGATGAGCCCCTGCTGGTGGACGACAGCTTTTTCTCCACGCTCTCCCAGCGGCAGGTGCGCTGGGGATTCGTGAGCGGTGCTGAACCGCCCTCGGCACGCTTCGTGCTGCAGCAGCGCCTGGGGCTCCAGGATCCACCCTTGATCGCGATGGGCGATGCCCCCGACAAACCAGATCCCACAGGATTGATCCGCCTGGCCAAGGCCCTGGGAGCGGACATCGAAGGAGCTCAGGTGGCTTATCTCGGCGACACCGTAGCCGATGTGCACACCGTGGTTCAGGCCCGAGAACGTTGGCCGGAGCCACAGTTCGTGAGTCTTGCGGTGGTGCCACCTCACCTGCAGACCGCGGAGCAGGCACCGGCGCGCAAAATCTATGAACGACAGCTGCAGGAGGCCGGCGCTGATCTTGTGCTGAACAGCACCAAAGCGTTGCTGAACTGGGAGGGAGTCTCGGCATGAGGGCGACCATCCTTCGCGCCACTCCTTTACTGATCGGGATCCTGGTCTTGATCGGCCTGGAGACCACAACAGTGCTCGACTGGCTGCTCCTGCAGCCCGTTCTGCCCGTCCTCACAGGCCTCGGCCTGCTCAGTGTGCTGGTGCTGCTGATGGCGCGGGGGGTGGCGCACCATGCCGATCAGCTGGCGGAGCGACTCGGGGAGCCCCTGGGAACCCTGGTGCTGACCGGATCGGTAATCGTGATTGAGCTAGCCCTAATCGGCTCCACGATGCTGACGGGAGACAGCAACCCGACCCTGGCCCGCGACTCAATGTTCTCGGTGCTGATGATCGTGCTCACGGGGGTCAAGGGCGTGACCTTGATCGTGGCCGCCAGGGTTCAAAGACAAGGCCGAACCCAGCCCATGCAGCCGGAAGACCTGGCAGCAGTGAATCAGAGCGGTTCGAGTTCCTACATCAATCTGATCACCACCATGAGCGTTCTGGCTCTGGTGCTGCCCAACTTCAGCCAGGACAGCCTCGAGGCCAACTTCTCGCTGCCAATCAACTGGTTGCTGACGTTCGTGTCGATCAGCCTCTACGGGATTTTTCTGCGTGGCCAGGTCGGCCGCTATCGCAATCTGTTCATTGATATCCCTCAGCAACAGGCCTGGAGTCCCCTCTCCCCCAAGGACAGCGCTAACGCGGAACCCAAACCCAATGACGAACCTCATAGCTCGATCCTGCAAAACGCAGGGCTTATGGCAGCAGGCCTGCTGGTGCTGGTACTAATCGCGGAATCGATGGGAAGTCTGATCGAAACCGGCATCAATGACCTCGGCCTCCCCAGTTCCCTCGGCGGCCTGCTCGTGGGCCTGCTGGTGGTAGCACCAGAAGCCCTCAATGCCTTCCAGGCCGCAGGGAAAGGGGAGTTGCAGCGGTCCCTCAACACTCTCTACGGCTCATCCCTGTCGACCCTCTGCCTTACGGTGCCGGCGGTTCTAGCGATCGGTGAATTCACAGGAACCGATGTAATCCTCGGGCTGGATCCGATCGAAATGGTGCTGCTGGTGCTGACGCTGGTCTTGGTGCGGCCAATCAGCGGCCGCGTTAGCGAAATGGATGGCCTGATGCTGCTCACCGTGGGCATGGTCTGGGTGGCCCTGCAGGTGGTGAGCTGATCCGGGGTGGTCAGCGTTCCATCGCCGCAATGCTCTTGAGGGCACCAGCAGTGAGCACCTCGTGGCCGGTCTCGGTAACGGCAACGTCGTCTTCGATGCGGATACCGATGCCTTTCCAACGATCATCGATCTCAGGCTGACCTTCAGGCACGCTGAGCCGGTCACTGACGTAGAGGCCTGGTTCCACCGTGAGCACCATGCCCGGGTCCAGCAGAGCGGGTTGCTCCCCGAGCCGATAAGCACCCACGTCATGCACATCCAGACCCAGCCAATGGCCGGTGCGGTGCATGTAGAGGTGGCGATAGTCGCCCCGTTCGATGATGCCGTCCACGTCCCCGATCAGCAGGCCCAGGTCCACCAGCCCCTCCACGAGCAGGCGCAGGGCTGTTGCATGCACCGCCTCAGCGGTGCCCCCAGGTGCCACGACAGCAACCGCAGCCTCCTGAGCCGCCAGCACCAGGCTGTAGAGCTCCCGCTGTTCCACCGAGAAGCGGCCATTCACAGGGAATGTTCGGGTGATGTCGCCGTTGTAGTAGTCCTCCAGCGAACAGCCTGCATCAATCAGCAGCAGGTCCCCGTCCTGCAGAGGTGCCGTGTTGGCGGTGTAGTGCAGCACGCAGGCATTGTCACCGCCGGCCACGATGGAGCCATAGGCGGGGCCGCGGGCACCGTGGCTGCGGAAATGGGCTTCGATCGCCGCCTGCACCTCAGCCTCATTCATGCCTGGGCGAGTGATCGAGCGGGCCAGTTCGTGGGCTTCGGCGGAGATGCGGCAGGCATCCCGCAGACGCTCCAGCTCGTGGGCCTCTTTGCGCAGGCGCAAGCGATGAAGGATCGGCGTTGGCGCCACCAGGCCCAGGGCGGCCGTCCCTGTACGGGCATAGGTGTCGAGCTGTCGCCCCCAGGCCGCGAGCACCATCGACTCCACCGATGCGTGGCGGCCAACCCGGAAGGCAATGGCTTCAGCACCGGCGAGGTACTCCGGCAGTTTTGCGCTCAGCTGATCCAACGGATGGGCCACGTCCGCCCCGTAACGCTCCACAGCTCCCTCAGTGCCCCAACGAATCCCCGTCCACACCTCGGCCGCAGGATCCTTGGGCTGCACGAACAACACATAACGCTCTCCCTCCGGCCGATGCGGCAGCAACAAGGCCACCGCATCGGGCTCATCAAAACCGGTGAGGTAGAAAAAATCGCTGTCCTGACGAAAGGGCCACTCGCAGTCGGCGTGGTGGGTGGCCAGTGCTGCAGCGGGAATCACCGCAGCGGCTGCACCCAGTTGATCCAAGAACAGGGCGCGACGGCGCGCGTGGATGCCGGAATCGAAGCCGTTCACAGCAGCAGAGAGATCAGAGGAACAGGATGGCAGCTCAGGCCCGAAGCTGTTCAGTCGCCAGGGCTGTCTTGAAATCCGCGTAAGCGCGCGGCAAGCCCTCAGAGAGAGGTATGGACGCTGACCAGCCCATCGCCTGCAACCGACTCACATCCAGCTGCTTTTTGGGCGTGCCATCCGGCTTGGTGGTGTCCCAGAGCAAGTCCCCCACAAACCCCACCACAGCAGCGATCTGCTCGGCCAAGGAACGAATCGTGAGGTCAACGCCGGTGCCCACATTCAAAAAGGCCAGGGGCTGGCCGGCATCGTTCTTGGGAGCATCGTCCGCCAGAGCGCTCCAATGCTCCAGGGCAAAGACACAAGCCGCACCAAGGTCATCGGCGTGCAAAAACTCCCGCAGCGGGCTGCCGCTGCCCCAGCAGGTGACCGACGCATCTCCGCGGATCTTGGCTTCATGGAAGCGGCGCAGCAGGGCCGGCAGCACATGGCTGTTGGTGGGGTGGTAGTTGTCCCCCGTCCCGTAGAGGTTCGTCGGCATCAGGCTGATCGCATCGAAAGCGTGCTGGCGTCGCAGGGCTTCGCACAACTTGATGCCGCTGATCTTGGCAATGGCATACCACTCATTGGTGGGCTCCAGGGGTCCAGTGAGCAGCGCCTCCTCACGAATCGGTTGGTCCGCAAACTTCGGATAGATGCAGCTGCTGCCCAAGAACAGCAGCCGACGAGCTCCTGCGGCCCAGGCCGCTTCGATCACATTGGTCTGGATTTTGATGTTATCCAGCAGAAAATCGGCCGGGAAGCTGTTGTTGGCATGGATGCCACCCACCTTGGCGGCAGCCAGCACCACCACGTCCGGGTGCGACTGCTGCATCCACCGCTCTACGGCAGGGCGATCCAGACAATCCAGGGCATCACGGGCTGGCGTCAGCAACGATCCATAACCGCGGTCATGCAAGGCGCGGACGATCGCACTACCCGCCATCCCCCGGGCCCCAAAAATGGCGATCCGGTCAGATTTAGAGATCAGGGTCATTCGCGGGCCCCTACAACGTTGAAGCCTTCCCGCTTGAGCAGCGCTTCCTTACGGGCCTCATCGAGGTCTGTCTCCACCATCTCGGCCACCAGCTGCTCAAGCGTGGTGGTGGGGGTCCAGCCCAGTTTCTCCCGCGCCTTGGTGGGGTCCCCCAACAGGGTCTCCACCTCAGCGGGACGGAAATAACGGGGGTCGATCCGCACCACCACGGCACCGGAGTCGGCGCGGCGTCCGACCTCTGTCAGCCCATCACCCTCCCAGATGATGCTGCCCCATCCGATCTTCTCCGCCGCCAGCTCAATGAAACGGCGCACGCTTTCCTGACGCCCGGTGGCAATGACGAAATCTTCGGGATGGTCCTGCTGGAGCATCCTCCACTGCATCTCGACGTAATCGCGAGCGTGGCCCCAGTCGCGCTTGGCATCGAGGTTGCCCATGTAGAGACATTCCTCCAGCCCCGCATCAATGCGGCAGAGGCCCCTGGTGATCTTGCGGGTGACGAAGGTTTCGCCACGGCGTGGGCTCTCGTGGTTGAACAGCACGCCGTTGCAGGCGTACATGCCATATGACTCGCGGTAATTAACAGTTATCCAGTAGGCGTACAACTTCGCAACGCCATAGGGGCTGCGGGGATAGAAGGGGGTGGATTCCTTCTGTGGGATTTCTTGAACCAGGCCATACAGCTCACTGGTGCTGGCCTGATAAATGCGGGTTTTTTCAGTGAGCCCGAGCATCCTTACCGCTTCAAGGATGCGCAGCGTCCCGAGAGCGTCGCTGTTGGCGGTGTACTCCGGGGCCTCAAAACTGACGGCCACGTGGCTCTGGGCACCAAGGTTGTAAATCTCATCCGGCTGCACCTGCTGAATGATGCGGATCAGATTGGTGCTGTCAGTGAGATCGCCGTAGTGAAGCACCAGCCTGGGATCATCCTCATGGGGGTCCTGATACAGGTGATCAATACGACCGGTGTTGAAGCTGCTGGCTCGGCGCTTGATCCCGTGCACCTCATAGCCCTTGTCGAGCAGAAGCTCGGCGAGATAGCTGCCATCCTGGCCTGTGATCCCAGTGATCAAAGCCTTTTTCACGGCTGGAATGTCTCACAAGCATCGATAGAGTAAGTCGACTGGACACCCCCGCCAGATGGCGCCCAACTCGGACCTGCTGCTGCTGGTGCTGCTGGTGCTGGTGGTGCTGTTGGGCTCGGCCCTCTGCTCCGGCGTGGAGGCCGCTTTACTGACGGTGAGCCCGATCCGGGTGCATGAGCTGGCGGCCAGGGAGCGCCCCGTGGCCGGAGCCAGGCGGCTTGCGCAATTGCGCAAGCGGCTGGGGCGGACCCTATCGGCCCTCGTGATCGCCAACAACGGCTTCAATATTTTCGGCAGCCTGATGCTGGGCGGTTACGCCGCCTGGGTGTTCGAGCAACGCAACATCAGCGGCGCCGCCCTGCCGGTGTTCTCGGTGGGCCTCACCATGCTGGTGATCCTGCTAGGGGAAATCTTGCCCAAAGCCCTCGGCAGTCGCCTGGCCCTGCCGGTGGCCCTGGCCAGCGCACCACTGCTTCATTGGCTTGGCCTGGCGCTCAGGCCGCTGGTGCTGCTGCTTGAGCGCATGCTGCCTGCCATCACCGCAGAAGCAGAACTCAGCACCAACGAAGAGGAAATTCGTCTGCTGGCTCGCCTGGGCTCACAGAAGGGAGAGATCGAGGCCGACGAAGCCGCGATGATCGGCAAGGTCTTTCAGCTGAACGATCTCACTGCCCGTGACCTGATGACTCCGCGGGTGGCGGCACCAACCCTTGACGGCGGTCTGAGCATCGAAGCCCAGAGGGCCAAGCTGATGAGCAACAACGACCCCTGGTGGGTGGTGCTCGGCGATCAGGTGGACAGAGTGCTTGGGGTGGCCAGTCGCGAACGGGTGCTCACAGCGCTGTTGGAAAACCGTGGACTACTTACCCCCGTCGACCTCTGCGAACCGGTGGAGTACGTACCGGAGATGATCCGTGCCGATCGGCTGCTGACGGGATTCCGGCGCGACAGCAGCGGAGTGCGCGTAGTGGTGGATGAATTCGGAGGATTTGTTGGCGTCATCGGAGCCGAATCGGTTCTAGCGGTGCTGGCCGGGTGGTGGCGCAAGCCGGCAGCATGAGTGGGATGCAACCCACCCCGCCCCATACCATCGAACGCTGCCAGGTGCTGCTGGAGCGCTGGAGGCACCAGCTGCAGCTGAGCGCCAAGGAACGGGGACTGCTGGGGGGTGAATTGCGACTTCTGGATCGTCAGCTGCAACGGCTGCAGCAACGACGCCTGCGCATTGCCCTGTTTGGTCGGGTCGGGGTTGGCAAATCCAGCCTGATCAATGCATTGGTCCAACGCCCACTGCTGCAGACGGATGTGGCCCACGGCAGCACCCGGCGTCAACAGGCGGTGGATTGGCCCGTCGAAATTGCTGGGCTGACCAGAGTTGAGCTGGTGGACACCCCTGGCATCGATGAAATCGATGCAGCCGGACGAGCTCGATTGGCCTCCCGCGTGGCCATGGGAGCCGACCTGGTATTGCTGGTGCTGGACAGCGACTTGACCCGGGCCGACCTGGAGGCCTTGACCACGCTTCTAGCCAGTGGAAAGCCCCTGCAAGTGGTTCTGAATCGCAGCGATCGCTGGCCGGAGCAGGAGCGCGCCGCGCTGCTTCGCAGCATTCGCGGGCGTCTGCCGGTGGATCTCCCGATCACGGCCGCTGCGGCTGCACCCCGCAGACCGCAGATCCAGGCCGATGGTCGAGTGCGCAGCACGATCACAACGCCACAGGTGCATGCCCTGCGCGAGCAGCTCACACAACAGCTGGAGAGCGAAGGCACCCTGCTGCTGGCGATCCAGTCGCTACGCCAGGCCGACCGCTTCCAAGGAGCATGCCAGCAACTCCGGCTGCAACAGCACCGCCGCACGGCCCAGAGCCTGATCGGTCGCTACGCAGCAGCCAAGGCCACCGGTGTTGCCGTCAACCCAGTGGTGGCACTGGATATGGCGGGAGGCATGGCCTGCGATACCGCCCTGGTGCTTCAGCTCAGCCGCCTCTACAACCTGCCGATGACGCCAGCGGCGGCACGACTGCTGCTGACTCGTCTCTCCAGCCATAACACCCTGCTGGGAGGCGTTCAGCTGGGACTAGCGGCCCTCAAACAGGCACTTCTGCTGCTGGTGCCCGTCAGCAGCGGCGGCAGCCTGGCCCCGGCAGCTCCTGTGGCCCTCGCTCAAGCCGCCCTGGCGGTGCATGCCAGCCGCCGGACGGGACGGCTCGTAGCGCAGCAATTGCTGCGCCGTCGTGGCGGTCAACCCGGAGCCCTGCTGCGCCGCTTAGCAGAACGAGATCCCGTGGTGCACCACTGGCTGCTGCGCTGGCCGAAAGCTCTGGAGCAGGATCTCCAACCGCTGCTGCCCTGAGATGACCGTTGCTGCCATCGCCTTGCTGGGCACAAGCGCCGATCCACCCACCCGGGGCCATCAAGTTCTGCTGGAAGGGCTGCTGAACCGCTACGGCCAAGTGGCGACCTGGGCCAGCGACAACCCTCTGAAACAACACGATGCCCCCCTGTCCTTGCGGGCGATGCTGCTCAGCCAGCTGGTGGAGCAATTGCAGGATGAACGCCTGGAACTAGCCCAGCACCTGAGCAGCCCTTACACCTTGATCACCCTGCAACGGGCCGCCCAGCACTGGCCGGATCGGGAGCTGGTGTTTGTGGTGGGCAGCGACCTGGCCAGCCAGATCCCCCGCTGGAAACAAAGCGATGGCTGGCTGCCGCAGTGCCGATTGGCGATCGCCCCGCGCAAGGGCTGGCCTCTCCAAGACGCGAATCTGCAAGCGCTGCGGGATCTAGGCGGACGGGTGGAGCTGCTGGATCTTGAGGTTCCCGCCACCGCCAGTTCGCAGCTGCGCCGTCAACCCAACGCAGCTGAAATTCCGGAATCAGTGTGGCCGCTGTTACTCCAGCACAATCTGTATGGCCTGTCGGGAAGCCTCTGCTGATGCGCATCGCTCTGGCCCAACTCAACCCCGTGGTCGGCGACTTCGAGGGCAATGCCAAGCAGATTCTGGATGCCGTGCGCAGTGCGGAGGAACAGGCGGCAGAGCTTGTGCTGACCCCTGAACTCTCCCTCTGGGGCTATCCCCCCCGGGACCAGTTGCTCGAGCCCAGCCGCATCCAGCAGCAGGAGGCGATGATGCAGTGGCTGGTCAACCAACTCAGCAGCAGCATCACCCTGTTGGTGGGTGCAGCGCTGCCGGCAGCGGATAACCGCAGCCCAAGGCTGCTCAATGGTGTCGTGCTGGTGAATCGCCTGGGCTGGCGGCCGATTGCCCACAAACAACTGCTGCCCAGTTACGACGTCTTTGATGAGCGGCGCTATTTCCGCCCTGGCGATGGCCCCTGTCTGCTGACTTTGCCGGGCGGAAAGCGGTTGGGACTCACCATCTGCGAAGACCTGTGGGTGGATGACGGCCTGCAGCGCGAGCGTCTGGCCGGACCGGATCCCATCGATCAACTGATCCCCGAACAGCCAGATCTGGTGATCAATCTTGCGGCCTCTCCCTTCGATGCCGCCAAGCCGGCCCTGCGCCAACAGTTGGCTGCAGCAGCGGCGCGGCGCCTCAACTGCCCACTGATCTATCTCAATCAAGTTGGAGGCAACGACGAGCTGGTGTTCGACGGGGCCAGTTTTGTGGTGGGCGCCGATGGCGCTTCGCAGCTGGAGCTTCCCGTCTGTGTGGAGCATCTCGTGGTCTGGGACAGCAACCATCCCGCTCCTGCTCGGGTCCAGCCGATGGATCCCCTGGAGCGACTTTTCCGAGCCCTGGTGCTCGGAGTGCGCGACTACGCCCAGAAATGCGGTTTCAAAAAGGCATTGCTGGGGTTGAGCGGCGGCATCGACTCCGCACTAGTGGCGGTGATCGCCACCGCTGCCCTGGGGAAGGAAGCAGTGGCCACGCTGTTGATGCCCTCCCCCTGGAGCTCGGCTGGATCCATTGACGATGCCTTGGCCTTGGCCGAACGGCTTGGCCTGCAGACCAACACGGTGCCCATCGCCGGCCTAATGGAGGGCTACGACAATGCCCTGACAGCACCGTTGGGGGAGGCGCCTCAAGGGGTAACGGCGGAGAATCTGCAATCCCGTATTCGCGGCACCCTGCTGATGGCCGTGGCCAACCAACAGGGGCAATTGCTGCTCACTACCGGCAATAAATCAGAACTAGCCGTGGGCTACTGCACCCTCTACGGCGACATGAACGGCGGGCTGGCGGTGATTGGCGATCTCTACAAAACCAGCGTGTTTGCATTGTGCGATTGGCTCGACAGCCAAGCAGCCCAGGGCTGCCGGCAGTCGCTGGGGCTACCGAAGCAAGGAGAGCTGGTGGGGGAAGCGATTCGACGCAAACCCCCCAGTGCCGAGCTGCGGCCCAACCAGAAGGACAGCGACTCCCTGCCCGACTACGACGCCCTTGATGCACTGCTCAAAGGCCTGATTCAGGAGCGCCACTCCGGCGAGGCCCTGGTGGCAGCCGGCCACGATCC
Organism: Synechococcus sp. PH41509; assembly: GCF_020514285.1. Classification (NCBI taxonomy): domain Bacteria; kingdom Bacillati; phylum Cyanobacteriota; class Cyanophyceae; order Synechococcales; family Synechococcaceae; genus Synechococcus; species Synechococcus sp. PH41509. The sequence continues at coordinate 9,988 of NZ_VTLD01000018.1, forward strand.
CGCCCTAGTGGAACGGGTGGAACGGCTGCTGAAACGGGCCGAATTCAAACGGCGGCAGGCCGCACCGTTGCTGAAAGTGAGTCCCCAGGCCTTCGGCAGCGGCTGGCGCTTGCCAATTGCAGCCGCCTAAAGCAACCCCACCATTGAGATATGGCGGGTTGCGCGCAGCGGAGCCACATTGAAGGAATCCCCCTGAAGCCGCCATGGCAGCCTCCGTCCTCTCGGCCCCGATGGCCAGCATCGGTGTGCCGAAGGAGATCAAGCTCGATGAGAAACGGGTCGCCCTGACCCCTGACGCCGTGCGGGAGTTGGTGAGCCAGGGCCTTGAAGTGCTGATTGAAGCGGGGGCCGGAGCCGGAGCAGGAATCGGCGATGACGCGTTTGCCGCGGCGGGAGCACGCCTGGTGAACCGAGATGAGGCCTGGGGCGCCCATTTGGTGGTGAAGGTGAAGGAACCGCAAGCGGAGGAATTTGCCTTCCTGCGGCAGGACATGGTGCTGTTCACCTACCTGCACTTGGCGGCCTATCCCGGCGTCGGGGAAGCTTTGCTGGAGGCAGGCACTACCGCCATTGCCTACGAAACCGTGCAGCTGGAGAACGGCAGCCTGCCGTTGCTAGCACCAATGAGCGAAATCGCAGGACGACTGGCGGCCCAGGTGGGTGCCCACCTGCTGGAAAAACCCCATGGCGGTCGTGGCGTGCTGATGGGGGGCTGCACCGGCGTGCAACCGGCCAGGGTAGTGGTGCTTGGCGCTGGCACCGTGGGCTGGAACGCCGCACGCATTGCTGCCGCAATGGATGCGGAAGTGCTGCTGCTCGACCGATCGCCCCAGCGGTTGCGCAGCCTGGAAGCCGACCGGCGCGGCCGGCTGATGAGTGTGGTGAGCAGCCGCGGCCTGCTGGAACGGTTGGTGCCAACGGCTGATCTTGTGATCGGAGCCGTTCTCACACCCGGCGGGCGGGCCCCCACCCTGGTGGACGAAGGGATGGTGCAGCAGATGCGGCCTGGTTCGGTGATTGTCGACGTAGCCATCGACCAGGGCGGCTGCATCGCCACCAGCCAGGAAACCACCCATCGCGATCCCACCGTCACCATTCATGGCGTGCAGCACTACGCCGTGGGCAACATGCCGGGTGCTGTGCCCTTCACCTCCACCGAAGCCCTGGTGAGCGTGACGCTCCCCTACATCCTGGGAATCGCCGGGCGAGGGCTGGAGGAAGCGGTGACGGAACGGCCGGAACTGCTCTCGGGCCTGAACACGGTGCAGGGATCGGTGTGCCATCCCGGCGTGGCCAAAGCACTGGGCCTGCCACCGCGGCATCCGATGGCCTGCCTGAGATAACAAAAATAAATCTGAAATTTTAAGAAGAGATAAGCAGCATGGCAATATCTCAAAGCAATTAAGGCCGAAAAAATGGCATTAGCCAGCACCCCTGAATTAGCGCGACTCGGCTTTGGATACCAATGGGCAAAAGACGCATATGTTCCAAGCGAGCTTTATGGGCATTTACCGCAGTGATTAGGCAACAAGCCATTATTCAGGCCCAAAATAACAGCAGGAAAGACAACCTTAAGCAGTAAAGATGTTGCGGATCCAAAAGATGGCTTTTTTAGCATGGAAGTATTGGACGAAACCCGTCTTACTTGGGTTAAAAAGATCGTTGAATTTCCGGCATATCTAAGCGGAATAGGAAGCGTGATCGATAGCGGAGCAGAACTGGGGAACATTCAAGTAACAAATGCCGACATATCTTCTTCAAAGAATAGCCTCTCCTGGGATAGTGAGTTTGGTCTTTTATCAGAAGGCCTTCAGAATCCAGTCAAAGGGAATCCAGAACTAGCCAAAAGCCTTTACAACCTTTACACAATTCAATCGCCTTCAGCCAACAGCGAAAGCGAAAGCAATACGCTAACTCTAAGTAATTTTCTTTATTACAACGATGGGGGCTTGGCTGGGATCTATTTAGCAGACCCCCCCGAGTCGAACTACCAGAATCCCGGGAGGGGCTCTGACTATCCAAGCTATCCAAACACGCTCAGCTTCACCCAAGGCATCAACACATCAGAAATCACATACACCAGTCACGGAAACTCACTAAAACTTGGCGAAGGAAAGTTAACCTTAAATACCCATAATCTGGCCTCCGGCAAAAACCTAAACACAGGCTTTACATTTATACCCAGCGACGGCGCAGGTGGAACAAGCGCCTTCACAATTGACTCAACAATAACAAATAGCGTCCAATCTAGTAAGACCAAAGGGGTCACAAAACTAACACGTCAAGAACTAAGCAATGGGGCTTCAGACTCCGACAGCGGATCAACTACCGCAGGCTTCAATATAGGCGCATCATTCACAGCAGAAGCCAAAGAAAGTCTAGGAGTGGAGGAAGCAAGTGTCTCCGCGACAGTGTCAGCGGGCTACGAGCAAAGCTGGCAACAAGCCTGGGATCGCGTCGCTACGTTTAACGCCACGAGAGAAAACTCTCTTTCATCGAACGACAGCAATACAGACAGCAATGGAGTCACCGACTCACTTTCATTCTCAGTAGAGCTTGACCTCAGTGCAGCAAAACTAACAGGACAGACAAAAAATTGGTACTGCTCTGTACAATTACGAGACGACAGTCCAAGACCCGAGCACTGGCAAAGATAAAACCATTACATTAGACCTTTTTCCTGGCGAAGAATACCAATGGGAGCTGCATTATTATCAAGGAACCATACAGCAAACAGTAGAAGGAGATTTTTCCATCTCCGGGCAACTAGGATTCATCAAAGACAGCAGTGGCAACACATATGGAGGCAATGTTGCCCAGGCCTATTACTATGCCCAAGCAGGCAATGCCTTTAATTACATTGATGCAGACTCTGGCATAATCAAATCGTACAATACAAATCCATACGGGAAAGAATGGGGCGAAAAGCATTTTGCAGACATAAAAGACACCACTGATTTAAAATCAGTCAGGATCAAGGGGTCGACGGTCGCCAATACAACAGCCAACACCAATCTATCCCTTAAATTGGCTGCTATTTCACCCTCCAGCAAAGGCTCTGGAACCACTTCATCAGCAGTGGCCCAGGCTTCTAAAGGCGGAAAGAATCGTGAGATCTCGATTCATGAAGGGCTGGCACTGCAACCCCATGAAACACTCAATCCAACTGGATACAACGGCAACAACAGTTCTGAAGTTTTAACGGATTCGCCAGGCCAAGATATCATCCGCATGGGTGGCGGACACGACCGCGTGACCCTGAGTGGCAACACTGTTCAAGAGAACAACGATGGAGATATTGTTCACCTTGGCGATGGAAATGATCGCCTTGATTCTAAAAATGCCGAAGGCTTTAACTCAGTTTTTGCAGGCACAGGAAAAGATCGCGTTGTTGATGGCAAAGGGCATCTGGGTGCAGATCTAGGTGATGGCAACGACACCTTTGTGCACGGGGGCGGCACGGACTATGTCCGCTTGGGGGAGGGGCGAGACAAGGTTCGTATCAGAAAGAACGCCAGAACCACTGATGACACCCTCGTCGTTCACGATTTCCACGTTGGCGATGATTACATCACAGGCCTGAACAAGAACGCCAATTTGCAATGGGACTCCACAATTCAAGGGTTCCAGATGCAGGGCCATGGCGCCAGCACGATTCGACTGCACAGCTTGGGCCAAGACGACATCATTAATCCCGACTTCTGGGTGGGACTCGGCCTACAAAACATGTACGCCCTAAAGCTGAAGAAGCGCACCGACAACATTCTCAATTGGGAATACATTCGAAGCCGATACGGCCGCTATGGCTTTTCCAAGTCGTCAGTGGGTTACGAAGATTGGAAGACCTTCTCCAGCTCAGGGGGCGACCTCAAGCAAGCAGTGCAAAACCTCGCTGACATTGAAGGCAAAGGCAACCTCAGCTCCGCTGAACTGAAGACAATCTCTGACTTTGCTCAGAACGTGGATTCCTTCCACGCCTTCGTTGCCGGCACGTACAACATTCTGAATTTGTAAACCAAGCTCTAACCGTGATCTCTCACGCCTGGCCGCAGATGTAGAGCCAATCACCCGCCGGATCACCATCCCGGCGGGTGAACAAAGAGGTTTCCTTCAACACCCCACCGCGATAACGGGCTTCGAACTGCACCGTTCCCTCCAGATCCCGCGGGCCGCCTGCGCTGACGGCAAGCACGGTCAAGCCAAGCCAACGGGTCTGGCGACAACTCCGCTGCAGGGCAAGGCGCCGCTGCTGCGCTGGAACATCCGGCTCGGGATGGGTGGCCATCAGGTAGTCCACTTCCCCATGCACAAAGGCTGAATACCTCGAGCGCATCAGCTGTTCAGCCGTTTCCGCACGCTGTTCGCCGCGATGCATAGGCCCACAGCAGCTGCGATAAGCACCACCCCCACAGGGACAAAGACTCTGATCAAGGGCTCCACCGAAACCGCCAGGCATCAGTCCAACCGTTGCAACGCTGGCAGTGGGCGGCCCAGAGACGCCGGACTCAATCCTTCCCGAAGAGCCAGCAACAGACCTGCTGCCTCGCTGTAACTGCTGACATGAAAAACGCTCTGGCTCAAGCCAAGGGCATCGGCAGTGACCGACAGCACCGATGGATTGGCCACGCAGACCACAGGCAGATTGCACTCCACGCAGGCCAACACCGCTTCCCCCCCCAGGGCTCCTTCGGGAACCACAACCGCCCCCAATTGCTCGACACTGAGGTCTCCGGGCCTGTGTCGCCCAGCGGCCACGAGATCCGGCGCCCGGCTCAGCCCCACCAGCACGCAGGACAGAAAGGTGTAGCCGAGCTCTTCACCTGCTGCCCTTGGATCAAGCTGAGGATCCAGGGGCAACGGATCCAAGGCTGGCGCGTGGGCACAGGGGATCTCCAGGTGCTTCACCAATAAATGACTGATCACCGCTTCAGCGCCGGCCAAAGCGTCCACGCCACTGCCCTGGCGATAGGCCGCCAGCTCCTCACTCTCCGGATCCTCCGGGAAGCGGGCCACCACGGCGATCGCCGTTGCCCCGGCCTGCTTCAACCGTTCACCAGCCCGCAACAAGGCATCAGGAGAACCCAATCGTCCCCAGCTGGCACCACTGGCACCGCGCTCCAGCGTCACATCGAGCGGCGCATCCGTTGAAATCACCGGGCCGATATCCAAACCCAAGCTGGCGCGGCAGCCCTCGGCCACCTGAATCTGGCGCTGGGCCAGCTCGGGCTCGATCCCGGCATCCAACAACAGCCCAATGCGTTGCCTCCGCACCGGTCTCAAGGCCCACTCGCCCACGGCGAAACGATCGAGGCCATAGCCCTCCACATAGTGAACGCGGGGATCGCTCCAATAGAGCGAAGCCCCATTCATCACATTGGGATGGGTGATCAGGCAGCCGCTCGCTGCAGCCAGCAACCGTGCTGACGGCAGGGCATCACCCGCATAGCCTCCGATGTCACAACCAATGCCCGTCGGCACCAGCATCAGCGTTGGCATCGGAGCCGAGCTCATGCGCTGATCACCGCCTCCACCTGAATGGTTCGACCACCATCGGGGGCAAGACGCACTTCAGTGAGGGCCCAACGCAGCACATCACCCTCAGGCGCCAACTGCTGACGAATCCAGCTGCGCAGCTCAACCAGCGGCACATCAGCGGGCCAGAGGAATTGGCGTTGCAGGCTGGTCAGCCTCACTTCTGATATTGCCCGAACTGGGCTTCATAGAGCGCATCTTCCTGGCCGGTTTTAAGGGTGAGATCGGCGCGCGGGAAGGCCACGCACAACAGGCTGTAGCCCTGCTCCTGCAGCTCCCCTTTCACGCCCATGGCGTCTGGCTGCTCAACACTGCCCTGGGTGATCACCGCGGCACAGGTGGTGCAGACCCCGGAGCAGCATGAGCTTGGGATCATGACGCCAGCAGCTTCCGCTGCATTGAGCACCGTCTGGTCGGCGCGGCAGGGAAAGGTACGGATCTCGCCTTCGAACTCGGCGCGGACGGTGTAGGTGGCCACGTCGGTCATGCCGGGTGTCAGAGGAGAAGAGGCCGCATTCTCTCAGGCAATGGGCTCATCCAGGGATGTCCAATGACGGGGGTGGGGTGCGAGGTACTCCGGAGATCCACCCTGCTCTTGAGCCGTCAGAACAAAATCAAAACTGATGGAACAGCGCAGCTCATCCGGGTCGGCATTCGGCAAAACACTGTGCTGAAGACTCGAAGGGAAAAGCACGAGCAAACCTGGTCGTGGAGCTAGATCCCAATGAGATTGATTCAAAGGATGGTTTGGTGCAATCGGACCGCCATAACCCACCGCCAAGCCAGCCACCAACTCATTCGGTTGATGGGATGCATGCAGACGTAAAACGCCCTCCTCACCGGAGCCGGTGCCGGTGAGATAGAGGACAGCGCTGAGATGAGCATTGGGGTGATGGTGCCGTCCAACCGCCTGATCCCAGTCACTGATGACAGGCCAGCACCGCTGCAGATGCAGGGCGACTTGGCTTCGGGCGAACCCAATTGAATCGAGGTAGCTCCACAACTGATCATTCACCTGTTGCACCAAGGCCTGAAAGCGGTCGTCTTGATGGAGCTGCCACACACCATGGAGGTCACCAGTCCAGGCGCAGCCCTCGCTGGGGTTTCCCTCTGCCTCGCCTCGTACGTCCAGCAGAGCCTGCATGCATGCGGCCTGCTGCAGTGGGTCCAGGGGGAGTTGGGTTGTGCCTACCACTGTGGGAAAGAGCTGATGCAGCTGAAGCACGCCGACAACCTCAAACCCCTCAGCTCAACCGTAAACAAGGCTTGAAGTGGTGGCCTCTGTCCAAGCAGAGCCTTGACCAGTCGGAGAGACGGCAGCTTCAAGAAGACACAAAAAAGCCGGCCCAATGGACCGGCTTTCAAGGGTGGATTGATCGGAAAGATCAGCCGACCGCGGCGGCACCACCTGCCACTTCCAGGATCTCCTGGGTGATCGCAGCCTGACGGGCCTTGTTGTAATCCAGCGTCAGGGTCTTCGCCAATTCCTTGGCGTTGTCGCTGGCGTTGTTCATGGCCGTCATCCTGCTGGCCAGCTCAGACGCTGCCGATTCCTGCAGTGAACGCAACATCTGGTTCTGCAGATACAGAGGAAGAAGTGCATTCAGCAACTGTTCAGGGGTCTGCTCAAACACGATGTCCGAAGGAATCTTCGGCTCGGTATTGGCAGGACCAGCACCTGGCTCAACTGTCAACAAACCGTCCTTGGTGGTGAGACGGAAAATCTCGTCCTCCGGATCAGCAATGTCTTGAGGATCCAAAGGCAAGAGGGTCTGAACCACAGGCTTGCAGCTCACCAGGTTGATGAACTTGGTGAAGATCAACTCCACTCGATCGGTGCTCTCAGCCAGGAATTCAGCCAAAAGATCCGTTGAGATCGTGTTGGCCTCATCGGCGGTGGGCACCTGTTCGAGACCGGAGAAGGTGGCCTGGATCGGATAGTTGCGACGGGTGAAATAGCCGATGGCTTTTGTGCCAACCAGCAGAAGCTTCACATCAAAGCCTTTGCCCTTCAGTTCAGCGAAACGCTGTTCCGTGCGCTTAATGATGTTGGCGTTGTAGCCACCACACAGACCGCGATCACCAGTGATCGCTACCAGGGTGATGGTCTCCACATCGCGCTGCTGCATCAGGGGAGATGCCGCATCTTCGAAACGCATGCGGGACTGGAGATTTTCCAGAATTCGCGCCAGCCGATCCGCGAAGGGACGGCTGCGGAGCACTTGCTCCTGGGCGCGGCGCACCTTGGCCGCAGCCACGAGGCGCATGGCCTCTGTGATCTTGCGGGTGTTTTTGACCGACTTAATTCGGTCGCGGATTTCTTTGAGATTCGCCATTTCGGCAGCTCCGTCAGGCCGCAGAAGCGACCATGGTGGACACGACTTCGGTGATGGCATCCTTGAGGATGGCCTCAGCCTCAGGGCTCATCACCTTCTTCTCCTGGATTTCGGAGATGAACTCAGCCTTGTTGGACTTGAGGTACTCACGAAGTTCTCGGGAGAAGTCGACCACCTTGTCGACGGGGACGGCATCGATCAGGCCCTTCACACCCGCATAAACGATGGCGACCTGCTCAGCCAGGATCAGGGGGCTGAACTGAGGCTGCTTGAGCAGTTCACGCAAGCGCTTGCCACGCTCGAGCTGCTGCTGGGTGGAGGCATCCAGGTCAGAGGCGAACTGCGAGAAGGCAGCCAGCTCGTCGAACTGAGCCAGCTCCAGCTTCAGGGTGCCGGCAATCTTTTTGATGGCCTTGGTCTGGGCAGCACCACCCACCCGGCTCACGGAGATACCAACGTTGATAGCTGGGCGCAGACCGGAGTTGAACAGGTCAGAGCTGAGGAAGATCTGTCCGTCCGTGATTGAAATCACGTTGGTGGGGATGTAAGCCGAAACGTCGCCGGCCTGAGTCTCGATGATCGGCAGAGCGGTCATCGAACCCTTGCCCATCGCGTCAGACAACTTGGCAGCGCGCTCCAGCAAACGGCTGTGGCAGTAGAAGACGTCACCGGGGTAAGCCTCACGACCGGGAGGACGACGCAGCAAGAGCGACATCTGGCGATAGGCGGCAGCCTGCTTGGAAAGATCGTCGTAGATCACCAAGGTGGCCTTGCCCTTGTACATGAAGTACTCGGCGATGGTGGCACCTGTGTAAGGAGCCAGGTACTGCAGTGCAGCAGGCTCAGAAGCGTTCGCAGCCACGATCACGGTGTAGTCGAGGGCACCGCGCTCACGCAGCACCTCAACAACGTTGGCCACGGAGGCAGCCTTTTGCCCCACCGCGACGTAGACGCAGATCATGTCCTGATCCGACTGATTCAGGATCGTGTCGATCGCGATGGCGGTTTTACCGGTCTGACGGTCACCAATGATCAGCTCGCGCTGGCCACGGCCAACGGGGATCATTGCGTCGATCGCGGTGATGCCGGTCTGCATCGGCTCGTGCACCGACTTGCGCTGAATGATGCCGGGCGCCATGGACTCGATCAGGCGCGTTTCGCTGGTGGCGATTTCACCCTTGCCGTCGATGGCGCGACCCAGGGAGTTCACCACGCGGCCCAGCAGGGCTTCACCGACAGGAACAGAGGCAATCTTGCCTGTTGCCTTGACCGTGCTGCCTTCCTGAATGCCGTATCCCTCACCCATCAGCACCGCGCCGACGTTGTCGTCTTCGAGGTTCAGGGCGATGCCTTCGGTGCCGTCCTCAAATTCAATGAGTTCGCCAGCCATGGCTTGCTGCAGGCCGTAGACGCGGGCGATGCCGTCGCCCACAGTCAGAACGGTACCGACATTGCTGACGGAAACCGACTTGTCATAGTCCTCAATTTGCTGTTTGAGGATGGCGCTGATCTCGTCAGGACGGATGGAAACCATGGCGTGTGATCCCAGGTGGGAGTTGGGGAGGAAGGAGCGTTGGAGGAAAGAGTGAGGTCAGCTCGCCTTGGCGAGTGCCAGACCAAGGCGACGAACCTGGCCAGACAAGCTGGCGTCGATCACCTGAGATCCGAGACTCACGACGAAGCCGCCAATTAAGGACGGATCCACACTGAGGTCGATGTCGACCTTGTTGGTGCCGGCCATGGCCTGCACCTTCTTGGACAGTGCCGCCTGTTGATCCTCGGTGAGGCTTTGAGCAGAACGGACCTGGGCCAGCGTGATGCCTTGCTGTTCGCGGTAGAGCTCGAGGTAGCGGAGCATGACCGCATCAAAAGCAATGAGACGTTGGCGATCAGCCAGCACCTTCAGCAAATTGAAAACTGAAGGAGTGACATCCTCACCAACAAGAGCTTTGAGAGCTTTCTTTTTGGCGTCGGGCTCAAGAACCGGAGACACCATGGCGTCACGGAAGTCCGCGGAATCGTTCCAGATCTCAAGCAGTTGCTTGCATTGATCCGCAACGGTTTCAGACTCGCCACGGGCCTCTGTCACCTGAAGCAATGCTTCGGCGTAAGGGGTGGCCAGGGAGTTAAGGAGAGGCATCAGGCGTTCTCCAGATTTTTGATGGTGGAATCGATCAACTTGGCCTGAGCTTTGGCATCGAGACGGCCGGGTAGTTCGGCAAGAACCTTGTCGATCGAAGCAAGAGCGGCCTCACGACGAAGGCTGTCTTTGATTCGAGCGGCATCAGCCTCAGCATCAGCATCGGCACCGGCCTTGATGGCAGCCATCACGGAGATGGTCCGCTTCTCGCCTTCGGCACGGATACCTGCGGCGCGGGCCTGACCATCGGCACGAATCTTTTCGGCTTTCTGCTGGGCAGCAGCCAATTCGGACTGGGCCTTGCTCAGGTTTTCGCTGGCAGTCTTCAGGCGGGACTCAGCATCCTGCAGGTCCTGAAGAATGTCAGCGCGGCGGCGTTCCAGGATTCCTCCCAGGAACCCACGTAGGAACCAAACCAGGACACCGATCACAATGACCAGGTTGACCAGATTGGTCTCAAGCGGATTGAAATTGAGAGTCATCACGCGGTCAGCAAACGGTTGATGATCGTGGTGCTCAGCTGATCCACCTGACCCTTCAATTGGGTACGGGCGGATTCACGCTCGGCCTCGATGGCGCGACGGCTTTCCTCTTTCGTGCGGTTGGCTTCAGCTTCCGCCTGGGCCAGTGCTTCGCGGTAAAGCCGATCGACTTCTTGTTCCGCCTCAACGATCACGGCCTGAGCGGCCTGACGGGCACCTTTCAGCTGTTCAGCCAGATCAGCTTCCAGGCTTTCAACCTGGGCAAGCTTCTGCTTGGCGTCAGCACGACTGGTGGAGATGTAGCCCTCACGATCTTCCACGACCTTGCCGACCGGACGGAAGAAGAGAACATTGAGCAGGAAGGTGAGGAGAACCACCTGAACCGCCATCAGCGGAAGGGTGGCATCGAGGTCGAAAAGACCTCCCTCCGGAACACCTGCTTCAGCGAGCAGAAGCCAGGTCATGGAAAGGTGCGCTGGAAAGGAATCGAAACAAGGAGTTCAGAAGGGGGGATCAGAGATCCCCCGGCACTGATCAGCCGGCGAAGGGGTTGGCGAACAAGAGCACCAGAGCCACCACCAGGCCGTAGATGGTCAGCGATTCCATGAACGCCAGGGACAGCAGCAGGGTGCCGCGGATCTTGCCTTCGGCTTCGGGCTGACGGGCGATGCCCTCAACAGCGCCGCCGGACGCGGTGCCCTGACCGATACCAGGGCCGATGGCGGCGAGGCCGACTGCCAGGCCAGCGGCCACAACGGAAGCGGCGGAGGTGATGGAATCCATTTTGAGTGGTGTAAGGGGAAGCGCTGGTAAGCGCTGTACGGAATGGTCTTGGGGATCGGTTCCCCCCGCGCAGGGACATTCCCGAAGGAATGGGCCCGGGTGCATTGCCGGACCTGCGCGCGGATGTGTTTAGCAGATCGCCGATAAAAGGCGAAAGAAAAGGGGGCGTTTAGTGGGCTTCGTGAAGACCTTCACCGATGTAGAAAGCGGTGAGGGTCGCAAAGATCAAAGCCTGAATGGCACTGGTGAACAGGCCAAGCAGCATCACGGGGAGAGGCACTAAAAGCGGAACCAGGTAGACCAGCACACCCACCGCCAATTCGTCGGCGAGGATGTTGCCGAACAAACGGAACGAGAGCGAAAGAGGCTTAGTGAATTCCTCGATGATCTTGAACGGGAGCATGATTGGAGTCGGCTCCACGTACAGCTCGAAGAAACGCAAACCCTTGCGGCTCAAGCCGGCATAGAAGTACGCCAGCGACACCAGCAGAGCCATCGCCACCGTGGTGTTGATGTCTGCCGTGGGAGCGCCGAGTTCACCCTCTGGTAGTTCGAAGATCTTCCAAGGGATCAGGGCACCGCCCCAGTTGCTCACAAAGATGAACAGGAACAAGGTGCCGATGAATGGCAGCCAATCGCGGTAGTACTTCTCGCCGATGTTGTCGCGGGCGATGTCGCGGATGAAGTTCCAGAGGAACTCCATCAGGTTCTGCAGCCCCAAAGGGTCGCGCTGCATGTTGCGGGTGCCAGCCAGCACCAGGGCAAGCAGGATGCCAATCAGGATCCAAGAGCTCAGGAAAACCTGGCCATGGAGGTACAGATCGCCGATCTGCCAATACAGGTGGTGGCCCACTTCCAGTTCAGCGAACGGAAGTGGTAGGGGCAGCAAAGCCATGGGTGCAGAGAAAAGTGCTCAGCTTCAGCGGTCGTCGAAAACGTGCTGAAGAATCAGGGCGGGCTTGTAGAGAAGGAATCCCAGGAAAGCCGGCAACAGATCGAGCTGGGGCAGCTTGGCCGAACCAACCACAAGCAAGGTTGGAACGATGAGCTGAAAACGCCCCAGTCCACGGGACTGGTCACTGAGCCGGGCCACACTGCGGGCAAGCAAGCGCACGTACAAAAGTCCGGCGCAGGAGCCCACAAAAACACTGCCAGCCACCGAAAGGTTCATGGTGAGAGCCACGATCGGAATCGTGACTACGGACACCAGAACGGTGGCCAACAGCAGACGACGCTGAAGACGGTAGAAATCCTCCAAGCGCTGCCTGAAATGGCGCGCGGAATCTATCACGCGTATTTCCTTAAGCCTTCAGCAGCACCAGCCGCCGATCCACCAAGGAGCGAATGACAGCGGGCTGAGCCAGGGTTCCCAGCGGAGGAGCGGGCTGTTCCTGCAGCCTCTGCAGCAACTCCCGCTCCTCATTCGACAGCTGCAGCGGTTCCATATTGGTGCCAAGAATCGGATCCGGCTCCCCCCAGAGGCAGGGCTGGCGCAAGCCATGGGACTGCAGCAAGGCCTCATCGCTCAGCACTGCCGGTTCGATCGGCTGGGCAGAAAGGAAAAACTCGAAGTGGCTGATGTCGGGATCCAGCTGCTCCACAAGCTCCCATTGCTGAGGAAGGGGCAACGCTTGGGCACGCTCCAACAACTCACCGTTCAACAGGCGTGCCGGATCCCAGACCTCCGGATTCGAGAAGCCGGCGAAATGCAGGCCTGCCGTGGCGATGTATTGGAACAGCCGCTCGAGGTTGTAGCTGGTCTCCTGCGGATGCAGATACATGTCCGCGAAGTTGGCATCCGCAGCACAGTCCACGGCCCAGCGTTCACGGTGATGACGGGCGAGACGATTGGTTTCGGGCAGGGTGTCGAAGAGATCCCTACCAAGGCGCAGCCCCTCCGCCCCGGTACCGGCCTGCAGAAGAGTGAGAGCTTTCTGGGTCCGGTGAATCTCCCAGCGCCCTGCATCGGCATAAAGAAAGAGATGGAGCAAACCATGGGGGGCCAACAAACCGCTTAAAGCGCGCAGGCCCGCTTCCGGCTGATCCAGGTGGTGCAACACCCCCACCGAATTGATGTAGTCGAAGGGTCCTTCGTCAGCGAGATCCAGAAGACTGCGCTGCTCCTGACGCAGGGAGGTCACCTGCTGGGCCGCCCCGGAGCGCTGACACCGTTCCTGCGCCACCGCCAGGGCCCCATCACTGATATCCACCCCGAGCACATCCGCACCCGGATTGAGATGGCAGAGATAGTCAGTGCTGACGCCGGTGCCACAGCCGGCATCAAGAATCCGCGGCCGCTCCATCCCAGATGGGATCCGCCCGTGGACTGCGGCCAGAACGCTGCGGTGACACCACCGCCAGTTGTATCCCGGGGGCGGTCCGTCCTGAAGCGGGTCCCCCGGGAAAGGGAAGCGGTCATAGAACGCACTCACCACGGGGGTCGCAGCATCACTGGGCTTTGGGTCGGCCATGGAGTGCAGATTCGGCGCCTGCGAGCTTTTCACGTCACACCCAGCGAGACACTCCGACACCGCAGGGCCTGCAAACATTTGTTCATGGGGCCGCGGAGCACCATCCCGACAGCCGTAACGTGGCGCGATCCGGCTTGCTTTCGTCGATGACAGTGACCGCCAGCAGCGGCAGCCCGCGCGTGTCTCCCCAACTGTTCGACACGCTGCCGCTCTCCAGCGTCCGTCAGGCAGAGCAGCAGGATCGTTTCCCTGACAACGGGGAACTGAACAGCCTTGTGACCTTCTTCCGGACTGGTCAAGACCGGATCGAGGCGTCCAGGATCATTGCGGCGAATGCCGAGGCCATCGTGGCCCGCGCCGCCAACAGAATTTTTGTGGGGGGCACGCCCCTCTCCTTCCTTGAATCGCCGCTAACAACGGGCGAGACCGGACGCAGTAGTGGTCAGGGGGGCACACCACTCGCAGCAGACCAAGCCGCCTTTGAACAGTCGGTACGCACCTTCACCGGCGACAGCGGCAGCACAAAGAGAGGCAACTTTCTGACCCGTCTTTTGGAAGGAGCCGGTGGGGATGCTGATATTCGTGTGGTGCTTCCGACAGGCTTCAACGCCATCAGTGTGGCCAAGTACGGCCCGGCGTTCATGCGCAAGTCGGTGCGCGATATGGGCTGGTTCCTGCGTTATGTGGGTTACGCCCTGGTGGCTGGTGACCCCAGCATCCTCGCGGTGAACACCCGCGGCCTGCGGGACATCCTTCTGGAAAATTGCTCCCTGGCTGCCACCAACGTGGCCCTTCAGGAGATGCGGGCAGCCTCCGCCGAACTGCTACGGGACCGTCCTGAAGCCCGTCAGATGACCATCGACTGCTTCAACGTGCTGTTGCAGGAGCTGGCCATACCCACCCCCAGCACCAAGCAGCGGCAGGGGAGTGCAGTTCAACAAGGTTTACAACTCCCGGCGATCTACGCCCTTGCCTCAGAAGGCCGCCAGCTTTTTGAGATGCGGCCGGGCCTCTCCGGAGCAGAAAAAGCAGAAATCATTCGCGCCGCTTACCGCCAGGTGTTTGAGCGCGACATCGCCAAGGGTTACTCCCAGACCCCCTGCGTAGACAAAGCCAGCGCGGTCGCCCAAGGCCAGATCTCGATGCGCGAATTCGTTCGCGCCCTCGGCCGCAGCAAGGAATATCGCCAGCAGTTCCACGACGGTTTCGTCAACAGCCGTGTTGTGGAACTGGCCTATCGCCACTTCCTCGGACGGGGCATCAGCTCCCTCGAGGAATTCCGAAAGTCGTTCGCCATCCTCAGTGACCAGGGCCTCAATGGCCTCGTGGATGTACTGGTGAATTCCTCGGAATACGCCCAGGCCTTTGGTGAAGAAACAGTTCCCTACCTGCGGGATCTCGGCACGGAAGCCCAGGAAAGCGCCGGCTGGGGATCCAACCGAAAGCTCTTCAACTTCAGCGCCCCCTTCGATGGCGCACCGCAATACGTCACCCTCTACGCCTCCTACCGCCAACCGTTTGCCGACCAGCACGTCTACGGCGGTGGCAATGATCCGGTGGCCAACAAATTCGGAGCCATCTTCCCGAGCGGCACAGCTTCAGTGGCCACCCGACCGGCCCCCTACGGCTACGACAGCCGCCGCCTGCTCGTGAGCAATGGGCTCAACAGCCCCGGCCAGCTGGACAGCGACAGTTTCCGCAAGAGCCGCCCACGCAAGAGTGGTCCGCGCGTCATGCGACTTCAGCAGATCGCCACAGGTGGCACTGTGAATCCAGGCCGTGGTGGTCAGCCCAGCGTGCGCACGACTGAGGCCAGCACCCAAGCCGTGATCAAGGCGGTTTACGTGCAAGTGCTAGGCAACGGCGGCTATGCGGGAGAGCGAATGAGCTCTGATGAAGCCCGCCTCGAAAACGGGGATATTCCGCTCAAGGATTTTGTTCGGGCCGTCGCCAAATCCGATGCTTTCCGACGCCGCTACTGGAGCGGCCTCTACATCGTGAAGGCGATCGAAGTGATGCATCGCCGTTTGCTTGGCCGACCCACCTTCGGACGCTGGGAAATCGATGCCCTTTTCGATACAGCCGCACGACACGGTTTCTATGGAGTGGTGGACGCACTGATCGACAGCAAGGAATACAGCCAAGCGTTTGGAGCCGACACAGTCCCCTACGAACGTTTCATCACACCCGGTGATGTGACTGCTCGCCGGGCTCCCGGCTGGTCACGTCCTCTCAAGATTGAAGCTGCCGCTGATCTGACCCTTGGCAGCCGTCCTGAAACCCAGCGATCCGAAGCATTCCTCAGCAGTGGCGATGTAACACCACGCAACCTGCCTGACACGCAAAAAGCAACCAGCCAAGACTTCACGACAACAACCAACGCAAACGCCGCGGGGCCCAGTTGGCTGTCGGTGGTGCGTCGACAAGGTCTTGCATCCAACAAGACTGGCTTCCCAATGCGTCGAGCCAGCAACTCAACGCCGACCAGCATCGGTGGTCGCACTTGGAGCGTTGAGCTCATTTCTTCCAACGCGCGGAGTGGACAGGCACTCCCACGCATGGGAATGGCCCTTGTCACGGAAGGGGCTTCAGGGTTCCGCTTGCGGGGTGGACTTCCCGCGATGCTTGAGCTGAAACAGCCTTGCAGCGAAGATGAGCTGCAGACGGTTCTCGATGCGACTTACAAGCAGCTGCTCAACCGTGTCCCCACTGGAAGTGAGCGTCTGATCAGCGCGGAGTCACGTCTGCGCAATCAGGACATCGACCTGGCTGATTTCATCGCTGAAGTGGCGATGAGCGAGGCGTTCCAGAACCGGATCTCCCTGATGGCACCGCTTCGGGCCGCTTCCGCTGCTGGTTTAGCCCTGCTGGGACGAGCGACCACACCTGCTGAGACCAGCCGCTTCCTGATCACACGAGCCCAGGCAGGCCATGGTGCTGCGGTGACCGAATTGCTGGCAGATCGCATCGGCACAGCGGTGCCTCGCGTTGATGGCATGAACACCAGCTCAGGGGTTCCACAGGCCACAATTCAGCGGACAGCATCGCTGTACAGCGGAAACGCCGGCATGAATCCCTCCTCGAGCGAGGCGATCTAAGCCGTACGGCCCATTTCAGTGACAAACAACCGCCACATTCGCGACGGTTGTTCTCATTCGATCCCGGTGAAGTACAGCTTCCTCGGGATCATTTTGTGCGTCTAAGACGCATCCCGAGCGAAGTCGCAGATCGTAGTTATGCCAGTACTTTTCTGCGCAACAAATCAGCCATGAAGAACTGTTACCCGGGCAAAACTCCCCGGCCATGGTCAGCGCAGAATGCCTCAGCCGAATCCAACGGAGCGAGCTCACAGCGGTCACTGTTGACCGATGTGAACAAGTCTCACTCCCGACGCTTCGACCCCCTGTCCCAGCCTTTAGTCTGAGACTCGATCCTTCGGGATCACCCCTTATTCACCGGATACCGGTCTCCTACGGGCGGCCGCTTGTTTCGAGGCAGAACTGCATGAGCATCGTCTCCAACTCGATCATCAACGCGGACGCCGAAGCCCGCTACCTCAGCC
>NZ_VTLD01000019.1:0-38487 GCF_020514285.1 Synechococcus sp. PH41509
GAGCGCAAGGACTGCAGCATGGGCCCACAAAACTTCACAACAGTCTCGCCGTTGGCCGGTAGATTCCGCCGATGCTCAAAGCCGGAATTGTCGGATTGCCCAATGTGGGCAAGTCCACCTTGTTCAACGCATTGGTGGCCAATGCCCAGGCGCAGGCTGCCAATTTTCCGTTCTGCACGATCGAACCCAATGTCGGCAGCGTGGCAGTCCCTGATGAGCGGCTGGATCGGCTAACCGAACTCAGCAAGAGTCAGAACACCATCCCGACCCGAATGGAGTTCGTGGATATTGCTGGATTGGTGAAAGGTGCCAGCCAGGGCGAAGGTCTGGGCAACAAGTTTTTGGCCAACATTCGTGAGGTTGACGCGATCGTTCACGTGATCCGTTGTTTCGAGGACGATGACGTCATTCACGTCTCGGGGTCCGTTGGACCGTCCCGAGATGCGGAGGTGATCAACCTGGAGCTGGGTCTGTCTGACCTGGCCCAGATCGAAAAGCGACGGGAGCGTCTGAAGAAGCAGATGCGTACCAGCAAGGAAGCACAGCTCGAGGATGCTGCGTTGGAGCGGATTCAGTCTGTGCTCGAGAACGGTGGCGCTGCTCGCAATGTCGAGCTGGCGGATGAGGAGGCTGCCTTGATCAAGCCTTTGGGGCTGTTAACCGCCAAGCCGATCATCTATGCCACCAATGTGAGCGAAGAGGATCTTGCCGATGGCAATTCTTTCTGCACGGAGGTGCTTGAGCTGGCTGCCAAAGAAGGGGCCGAAACGGTGCGGATTTCAGCGCAGGTCGAAGCTGAGCTGATCGAACTGGGTGACGACGAGCGCACTGATTACCTCGAAGGTTTGGGGGTAACTGAAGGAGGTCTGCAAAGCCTGATCCGCGCCACCTATCGGTTGCTTGGGCTGCGCACGTACTTCACCACCGGTGAGAAGGAAACCCGGGCCTGGACGTTCAAGGCTGGGATGACAGCGCCGCAGGCTGCTGGGGTGATCCACACCGACTTCGAGCGCGGCTTCATTCGAGCTCAGACCATCGGTTGGAACAAGCTCTTGGAAGCAGGATCACTGGCGGAAGCACGCAACAAGGGTTGGCTGCGCAGTGAAGGAAAGGAGTATGTGGTGGACGAGGGTGATGTGATGGAGTTTTTGTTCAACGTTTAGGGATTGGTTGATGCCTCGTTAATGGGGTCTTTCGGATTGAGATTGTTCTCATTGCCTGAAGATGTTGCAGCGATATTCTTCCGGTTTCTTCTCGTGTTCGGGCAGATCTCGCAACTCTGAATACAATTCGCTCAATCTTTGCTTCGGGTCATGCCTTTTGGATTGCTTGCGGTGACTCCATGGCTGGTGGGAGTTGTCCTAAGCAGCTCCTCGAATGAGGCCTCTGTTCTTGTTGCTCAGTCTGTGAATCAAGAGATTCACAATCGATGCTTGGAGGCAAAGGACTATGCGGGCTGTGTGCAATCCAACAGCGGGCAATTCCCTGCTGGTATGGGAGGTTCAGATGAAAGTCGGGATTCAGGACTGAAGGAGAACTGTTCTGCCGACAATGTCTGTGTTGCGAAGCCAGGAACAGATCAACTTGGTTTTCCCAAAGTGGTTGGTTGGAAGTACAAGTATTGGCCGTCCAGTAATGCGGTGCGGTATTGGAAGATGCCACCGATGCGAGTGCCTCACAAGGGCCAGCCGGATCGATACGTTGCCTTGAATTATATTGAACATTATTATCAACAGCCCATTGCTGCTACTGCTGGGTATTACGTAGAGACTTCGCCAAAAAAGAAGACTTGTCTTCCCACCTTTGGTGGTGGAACTTGGATCAATGGACAGTGGAAGCCCAACCCTGCTGGAAAAACATGCACGACAACTGAAGCGCAAAAATCCTGGGTTCCTGGCACTCCAGCTGTGGTGGGAGGCCCTCGTTCAATGTCTTGGGTTCAGGTTTTTGATTGCAAAGACAAGACGAAAGCTCAGTATGTGAATGGAAGATTGAGGGGTAATTGGCCATCAATGAATGGTGGCGACAAGGATTTTTGCTTGGATAGGTCTGAGTTGAAGGCCTTGGGTATGAAGCTCTGAAAAAAAATAATTTTGGCTGTGTCAACTGCTCTGGCGCGACTTAATTCTAGTCAAGCCTCAATATCTGTTGAAGATGATTTTTCATGTTCCCTGGGGTTGATTTATATGTTTTCCTGTCAATCCTTCTTTGGATTTGTTTGAGCAGCTTGTGGGCGATTCCATGCATGTATATTTCGTTTTCAATCGATCCTGGGGTGTAGGTCGACCGCCTGCGTTGCGCTGTTTGATTGGTTGTGGAGAACGCCTCCTCCCAATCGCAGTTCCATGCTGCTTTTGCAAACTTGTTATTGTTTGCCTCGAAGTGTTTGGTGACTATCTTCGAGAGTTTGCGTGAATATCCCCAGAAGGATGGATCGCGCCAGAACCTTCGTTGCTCTTCTCTAAGAATGATCTGAGAGGAATTTTCGATCGTTTTTGGGGATATCTTGTTCTCTTTAAGAAGTTGGCTGACCAATCGGGCAAGCCAAACGCCTCGGGTTCCTGGGCTGCGGTTGTAGTGGCGCTGGGGGCATTGTTTCCAGGACAGAGCTGTCGATAGGTTGATGGCAAGAATGAACTGCTCGAAAGGATCCAGACCCCCTTGGCGGAACGGAAGAAAGCTCACCTTCAGGCCTTTGTCTCTCGCTTTGAGTAAAGGCTGGAAATAACTCCAGAAATCAAAGACATCCTGACGACGTTCGATTTTGCCTCGCTTGGTTTTCTCGTTCTGGAGCCTTCCCTTTAAGGCATCGTCAACAAACTGCTCAAAGGTTTGGTGGTGGTAAAACCGCCGCAGTGAATAGATGTATCGCGAGTTGATGTAGTCGAGCTGGCTGCGGATGAAAATCACAATGTGAAGCTCATATCCTGCTGCATCCGCCATCGCCTCAAGTTGACGGATGCAGTCGGGATCGGTGAGGGGTACGGCGAATTGCTCCGCACTGAGAAGGCGATGCGATCCCTCCGGTTGTTGCTTGAAGAAAGCTTTCCATCGTCTGCTCCTCTGTTTGCACAGCTCAGCCGCGAGTTTTTTCGGTTTGGGCTTGTAGTCCTCTGGGTCCTGCAAGCTCACGCCTTGGCTCCTTAGGAGATCACGATTGCGGTGCAGCCGTTCTTGGATGTAGGTCGAGGCTGTTTTGTGCGTGCCGGCATGCACGATCAGCTGAGGCCGTTGGATCCGTCGGGGCTGGCTGCCCTCGCCTGATGTTTTTTCC
Organism: Synechococcus sp. PH41509; assembly: GCF_020514285.1. NCBI lineage: Bacteria > Bacillati > Cyanobacteriota > Cyanophyceae > Synechococcales > Synechococcaceae > Synechococcus > Synechococcus sp. PH41509. Next base: position 3,275 of record NZ_VTLD01000019.1, read on the forward strand.
GTCATGGCTGATCTCAATCCTTCGAATGCCCGATGGGTGGCCTTCGACCGTCGCTTGCGTTCATTCTTGCCTCGCTATTGAACGATCAAAGGCGCTGGCTGTTACTGCCGAAGATGGCCTGGACTGCCTGCCACAGCATCGAGGCGCTGTTGCTTTTTCCCAGGGCGGGGTACATCGATATTCGTTGCTGTCGCTCGATACCGCGGCTTCAGGCTGCGAAGGGTCGGGAGCACGACAAGGCAAGCTCCTCCCATCAATAACCAGAGCACGAGGCCGTTGCTCTGAAGATCCAATAAGGCTCCTCCAGCGAGGGGCGCCACGATGGCGCTGATGGCGAAGCACTGGGAAAACAGTGCCATGGCCAAACCACGGCGTTCCGGTGGAGTCTCTTCAATGACCGCTTCTGTGGCTGTGGGAAGGAACGCGGCCTGGGCGAACGCCATCGGCAGCAGAGCTGCCAGAACGAGTGCTGTTCCGCTTTCAAAAAGGGACGAAAGAGCGATCAAACCGCAGCCAACACTGAATCCCGCAAGGCTCAGGCCCAGACCGAAGGCAACGCTGCGCTCCGCCAGCCAACGACCCACCGGCCACTGCAGGCTCACTAGCAGGGTCAACTGCAGAGCGATTAGGGCACTGCTGTGGCTTTCGCTCAGGGCCGGTCTCAAGAGCCCCCCGCGTACCAGATCTAGTGGAAGTGCACTCTGTTGAAGAGCAAGGATTCCTGTCGCCACCACGCTGATCACCAGCACCGGCAACAGGGGAAGCAACCAGGGCAGACGGGAGGTTGACAGTTGATCTCCAGGTTCTGGGCTGTTACCGCTGAGGTCGCGATATGGCGGGCCGTCTTGGAGCGGATGAAGGCTGATCAGCACCAGGACGGCTCCCATGCACACCGCCTCAACGCTGTACACCGTCCGCAAGGTGCCCAGGGTTGCGGCAGCGGTTCCGATCAACGTTCCGATGCCGATGCCGAGAGCATCGGCGCTGCGCACCAGGGCGTACCCCCTGCCTGAAGGCAAGCTTCCGCAACTCAAGGGAACGGCCAATTCGATCGCAGGCCAATACAAACCAGCTGCACAGCCGAGCAGAAGTTGTCCAATTAGGTAGCTGTTGTAGTTGTCGGCCTGCAGCAAGATCAGATCCGCAGCAATCGCCAACAGCGTTGTTCCCCTGACTGGCCACGAGCAACGGATGCCTCGATCGAGCAGTGCACCGCTCAGAAGACGCACCACTGTGCCAATCAGGGCTGAGACGGCCAGCCCACTGCCAACCTCACGCGCAGAGAAATCGATCGCATGGAAGATCAGTGGTGTCATAAACATCACTCCGCCTGCACCGATGGAGGCCAGGAACCTCAGTCGGGTGACATTTCTCAGAGGTGATGGAAACTGGTTCCACCACCGCAGAGGGTCAGGCGTTGCTGCGCGGACGCTTAACAGGACGATGCATCGCGATGGGCTTGGTGGGCAGTCTGCTGCTCAGCACGGGTGGATCGTGGCCTGTTCGCTCCACAGAAAACGTGGAGGTCAAGATCGATGGCGTGGTTTTACCTGTTTCCGTTGAGGAACTCAGTGCCTTTGTGCGGTCACCAGAAGGTGATCCATCGCAGTTCTCCCGATCGGAGCTGTCCACCTGGATGCGTCTTCTTGCTCCCGAAAGCAAAGAAGGGCTGATTCGTCTGCTCAAGGCTCCGGTTCTCTCCCAGCGCAGCCTCGGGCGTCAGATGCTCAGCAGCTGGGGAGCCGGTCCCCTTCTGGATGCGCTGGGGGAATTGATTCGGGTGGAAGACGGAGGGCGTATTAACAGTGCGCTGGTTCTTTCCACGCTCGAACTGCTGCTTGAACAGCAGGAGACCGTTTCGACATTGGATTTGCTGGAGGCTTTGCCAACCCAGCAGCTGCGTTTGGATCTCGATGCGCTCGTGGGTGCAGCCAATCGCTGGAGGCTGGAACTGAAGCGACATCACAGGCTGATGAACTCGCTTGGCCTGAAAGAAGCGCGTTTGCAGCCTCTCCCCCCAGGTGAGCGTTCGCCCTTGCCAGACGGGTCCCGTCCGTCAACTCTGTCCGTCGGCCATCGTCAGCGTCCATTGCAACTGGAACGCTGGATCCCCCAGTCGCCCCGTGACGATCGGACCTGGGTCTTAATTATGCCCGGCCTAGGCGGGGATCCCAATCACTTCCACTGGCTTGCTCGCTCGCTGATGAAGGCGGGCTGGCCTGTGGCGTTGCTTGAGCATCCCGGCAGTGATGCCACTGCCGTTCAGGCGTTGCTCGAGGGGCGTCAGTCGTTTGACGGCGCTGAGGTGCTGCAGCAGCGGCTGGCTGATCTTGAAGCGGTGCTTGATGCGCAACGACAGGGTGACTTGAACATCCCCGGAGACGAGGTCGTGCTGATAGGGCACTCCCTGGGAGCTTTGACAGCGCTGCTGGCCAGTGGGGCGGCAGTGGTGCCCGGGATGGATCAGCGCTGTGAAGGGGCGTTGGCTGGCTTGCCCCTCACCAACCTCTCGGAATTGCTCCAGTGCGAACTCGCTGCAGGGCGCGTGCTCGAAGGCAATGCGATGCTTCCGCTCCCTCGGGCGGTGGTGGGGCTCAACAGCTTTGGTGGTTTGATCTGGCCCCACCGCTCCAGCCAGGCGTTATCCCTTCCCCTGCTCCTGGTCGGTGGCACGCTCGATCTGATTACCCCTGCTTTGGATGAGCAGGTGGCTCTCATGGTCGGACTGTCGCAGCATCCCGCCAGCAGGGTGGTTGTTGTTGAGGGGGCCAGTCACTTTTCGCCGATTCGTGTGGATGGCCAGGAGTCGGCCTCGCAAGGGGACGATCTCTTTCGCTTAGGTGAGGAGCTGGTGGGGGTCAATCCCCTCAGCGTGCAACGGGTGATTGCCTTTGAAGTCATCGGCTTCCTCAATTCCCTCAGCGCCGCGCCATCCCGCCAGGACTCTCTTCACCTCAAGGATTCCACCTCAATGACGCGGTGGCATCGCTTGGAGCGTCGGCGGGCTTTGGACCTGATGGGTCAGTAACGCACGCGCGGATCGAGGGCAGCCACCAGCAAGTCAACGGCAACACTCACCAGCACCACCAATGCGGCGATCACCACCACGATCCCTTGAACGACGGGGTAGTCCCTTTGGTTAATGGCTTCCTGTAGGCGTAGGGCGATGCCAGGCCAGGAGAAGGTGACTTCAATCAGCAGGGCTCCACCGATCAACGAAGCCACCGTGATGCCGGCGATGGTGAGCACCGGTAGCAAGGCGTTTGGGAGCCCGTGGCGCAGGATGACCTGACGCTCACTCAGGCCACGGCTGCGCGCCGCTTCCACGTAGTCGCCGCGCAGGGTGCGTCGCAGGTTCAGACGCAATGCTGTTGTGAAGGTTCCGCTGAGAAGCAGTGCCAGGGTTCCTGCGGGCAGGATTAAGTGACGCACGGTGCCCCGGAACGCTGCCCAGTTGCTCTGAAGCGCGCTGTCAAGAAGGAAAAAGCCGCTTCCATCAGGGGGAAGAAGACTGGGTGGGAATCGCCCGCCCACCGGCAGCCACCCCAGGCTGACGGCGAACACCAATTGCACCAGCATGGCGACCCAGAAGGGCGGCAGTGCATAGGTGCCCAGTCCGTAAAGGCGGCCGGCAAGATCAAGGCTTCCTTCCGGTCTGGCGATGCCGCTGAAGCCAACGCTCAGCCCGACCACAGCGGCCATCACCAGTGCGATGACGCTCAGCTCCAGGCTGGCGGGCAAGGTTTTGCCGATGATCGTCCGCACTGGCTCCTGGTTGATCAGGGCCTGTCCCAGGTCTCCATGGAGTAAACCGTTGAGATAGCTGAGGTACTGATCCAGCAACGACTGATCCAGTCCCAGCCGAGCACGCATGGCGGCTTTGGCTGCAGCTGGCGCCCTGCTGCCGAGCACCGCATCCACAGGATCCCCAGGGGCGACGCGCAGCAACAGGAAAACCAGACTGGCGATCAGCCACAACATCAAAGGCGCCAGAGCAAGGCGGGTGGCGCTGTAGCGGGCTAGGTCTCGGGCACGTCCCATTAGTTGTTTGTCGTTCCTTCGAATCGGCGCTCCAGTTCAGAGAGCATCAACTGACCACTGCCATCAAATTTTGGAGGGCTGAGGCTCAGTTGGGCCCAGGCTCGAGGTGAATCCAGCCAGACGGGGATGTAGGCGGCACCGTTGGCCGAGAGATGTTCCACGCGATCCAGGGCCTTACGACGTGGTTCGTCAGCCAGCGTGTCAGTTTCCAGAAGAGCGGTCTGCAGACCGGGCGCACTCCAGAAGCTGCCGCTGATTGCCGCTTCCCCATCGACACAGCTATCTCCCTTCACCGATGTGCAGCTCAACAGCGGCGTCAGATACGCCTCAGGGTCGGGGTAACTGCCACGCCAATCCAGCATCACGGCTTTGAAGGCACCCTCTCCCAGTTGGCGGTATATGGTTGTGGACTCAACGCCATCCAGATCCAACACCAGGCAGTCGGGGAGGTCACGTTGCACCTGGGCCTGCCAGGTGAGGGCTAGCAGTTTGTCGGCGGGCACATTGGAGCGGAAGGTGAGCGGAAAGCGCAGGGGGCGGCCGTTGCAGTAACCAGCAGTCCGGAGCAGTTCGCGGGCCTGGTTGGGGTTGTGTTTCGGCCATGAGGCCAGGGCTCCGCCGGGAAGACTGGGGGGCACGAGCGCCCGAAGCGGACGGCGGAGGCCGTAGCTCACCCGCTCACTGATCTCTGTTCGGTTGAGACTGACGGCCAGGGCACGTCTCAGGTTGGGGTCCTGGAATGGATCCTGGTTGCTCAGCAAGGTGATGTAGCCGATCTCCATCGCCGGGCCAACGGACTCGTGCAGTTTTCCTGCGATGGCCTGTTGATGCAGGGTGTGGCGTTGGTCTTCGTCAATGGAGGCTGAGAGCAGCAGATCCACCTCGCCACTGCGCAAAGCCCCGTACAGCGCCGTGGAGTTGCTCAGCGTGATCAGATCCAGCCCGTTGTTGCGTGGTGCTTTTCCCCAGTACTGGCCAAAGGGTTCCAGCCTTTGTTGATGTTCGCTGAAGCGGGTCAGCTTGTAGGGGCCTGTTCCCACGAAGCGGTCATGCAAAAACCGGTCCTGGTGACTGCTGTAGGCCTTCGGTGAAATGGGGGTGAGGTTGATGGACGTCAGCAAGCCCTGCAGGGATGTGGAGGGGCGACTCAGGCGCAGCCGCAGGGTGTGGGTGTCGGCTTCCTCCACCGAAGCAATGCGATCGCCCACCACGTAGCTGAGGGTCCCAATGTTGAGGAAGCGCCGCAGGCTGAAGGCCATGGCTGCGGAATTAAACGGCGTTCCGTCGTGGAAGTGCACATCGGTGCGCAGCGGAATCGTGACGGTGCGACCGTCATCGCTCAGGACGGGAGCCGATGCCGCCAGGCGTGGCTCCAGCGATCCATCACGCTTGAGGCGGTAAAGCGGATCTCCCAGGGCGCTGATCAGTTGCGTGGCACTGAGGGTGCTGGCCTGAGCTGGATCGAGAGAACTGATCCGTCCTGCTGATGCAACCGTGATGCGGGTGGTCTGGGGTGGTGCCTGACACCCCATCTGAGCGAGAGATAGAACGAGCCCTATGAGCACCCCACCGCACGTCCGTGTCGTGGGGCGATCGGTGCGCTTCAAAGGGCCTCGGGCATCATCTGGTCGGCCTATTCAACAGCGAGTTAGCCGACCTGGCGAATCCGCTCCATGGAGATTTCGAACACAGGTGAACCCTCGCTTCTCTGTAGAGGCCAGCGGCGGACCCAACAGCGATCGTGGTCACCATCCACGCCGATGACCTGATACGTGTTGTCGTCACTGTCCAGGTTGACGCAATCCCCTTGGTGCACAGTCATCGGGTTGATCCCCTCCTGCAGAGAGCAGCCTTGACCCGGGACCGAACAGATGAGGTTCTGCATGAACCGTTTCGTGCACAAATCCGTGGATCCGGACCTGTGCTGTGAAAGTTCTTGACATTCTGACGTATGCCCGGACCCATCCGCCAGTTCAGCTGCTCTCCCTAGAGGGAGCCGAGATGAGCGGCCAGGCCTAAAACCTCAGGAAGGGCCTGGATCGCTTCGAGGGCCTCATCCATCTGGCGTTGACTCACTTCATGAGTGATCACAACGATTTCGGCTCCGGCGTCACTCGCATTGAATTGAACGATCGACTGGATGGAGACCTTGCGCTGGCCAAAGCAACCGCCGACATTACCGATGACGCCAGGCGCATCTTTTGTCTTAAAACGCACGTAATGGCGTTGGCGAATATCGCCTGAATCGACAAGGGCGCAGGGCCGCCAGCTGCCCGCAGCCAGTAGGGGGTCCACCTTGCCGGGGCCGTCGCTGGCCTGGCGAATTCCGGCGATGTTGAGAATATCGGCAACCACCGCAGATGCCGTCGGTCCAGCCCCCGCTCCAGGGCCATAGAACATCACCCGGCCGATCGGATCACCTTCCACAAGGATGGCGTTGTTCACACCGTTCACGCCCGCTAGGGGGTGATCCTTGGGAACGAGCGTGGGCTGCACACGCAGCGAGAGCGGCAGCGGATCGCCACTGGCTGCCATGCGCTCAGCCACAGCCAGCAGCTTCACGCCGTAGCCAAGCTGGTTGGCGTAATCCACATCCACACCCTGGAGGCCACTGATCCCTTCGGTGGGAACGGCGGCGCGCTCCACACTGCCGCCGAAAGCAAGGGTGGCCAGGATCGCGATCTTGTCGGCTGCATCGAGGCCATCCACATCCGCTGCCGGGTCGGCTTCGGCATACCCGAGGTCTTGGGCATCCTTGAGCACCGCGTCGTAGGCGGCTCCCTCCTCAGCCATCCTGGTGAGGATGTAGTTGGTGGTGCCATTGATGATGCCGCTGACGCGGTTGATGCGGTTGCCACCAAGGGACTGCTTCAGCGGCTCAATGATGGGAATCCCCCCACCGACGGCGGCTTCGATCAGCACGTACACCCCGGCGGCTGCAGCGGCTTCAGCGATTTCCTGGCCGTGGCGTGCGATCACGGCCTTGTTGGCGGTCACCACGGATTTGCCTGCTGCGATTGCCTGAAGAATCAGGCTGCGGGCTGGTTCCAGGCCACCGATCACCTCCACCACAACGTCCACCGCCGGGTCCTGAATCACTGCCGATGGATCGGTAGTGAGCAGGCTCTCGTCCAGGACCACGGGGCGGGGCCGGCTCAGATCGCGGACGGCAACCCGGATCAGCTCAAGTTCATTGACAAGCGGGTGGCGTTCGCCGGGACTCTGGAGGATCGAAGCCACTCCCCCGCCAACCGTGCCCAGCCCCAGCAGACCCACGCCGACCTTTGCTGCCATTCCCTCTAATCCGTGTTGGAACAATTTTGAGCGACTCTATGTATGTGCGTGATTTCGCTTTAGTTCTCCAACTGCCTGGCCTGTTCCTGCATGGCCAGAAGGATGTTGAGGAAGCCATTGGCGCGCGAAGGCGTCAGGCTGGCCTGAAGACCAGTCGCAGCAATAAAGGCCGGGTCCACCGCCTGCACCTCGGCCGGGGTCAGCCCACCCAGACCCTGGATCAACAAGGCCAGCAGCCCTTTGGTGATCAGAGCATCGGAGTCTCCCCGCCAGCGCATCACCCCGTCATCCAGGGCGCCCCGCACAAAAACCTGAGACACACACCCCTTCACTTTGATGTCTTCGGTTTGCTCTTCTGCCGGCATAGGAGCGAGCTTTTTTGCCAGCCAGAGCACGTATTCGTAGCGGCGTTTTGGATCAGCAGTGCCGCCCAATCGCTCCACCATCCGGTCGAGGGCATCACTGCCAGTGCTAGTTGCCATGGCGGGCTCAGTCGTTTCGACGTCGCACGCTAACCAGCAGCCCCACCAACACCAGGCTGAAGGGGAACACGACCACCTCGTTCAGATTCACGGCGCCATCGTGAACCGGGAGCTCCAGGTAGTCGCGGTGGCCCGGACCACCGTCCACCTGAAGATCGACGGTGCCGTTGACCACCGTGCTGAGATCGAGGCTGAGGCGTCCGTCTGCATCGGTACGGCCCAGTTCTTGCCCCGGGGTGCCATCGGCATTGAGCAATCGCACAACGGCTCCTTGGGTGGGTTCCCCGTTGGAAAAGTTGCTGCTCAGTTGTAGATCACCATCGAGATAGTGCAGAGCGCTTTCGATCTGATGGGCTTTGGCGGGAGCCAGAACCGTGCCTTGAAGAACCGCGCTGAGTAGGACCAGTGGAGTCAGCAGACGCAGCATGGAAGTGCGATCAATGGAGCCCATGATGCGGTTAGTCAGGCTGGCCGACCAGCACCCTGCTCCGTGATCCACCCTGTGAAAGGAAGATCCCAGGGATCGCGGGGCAGCAGTTCGGTCGCTATGCAGGCCGAGGGCAGCACCACCCAGGCTGGTGTGGTGGCCCAAGCGGGATCAGCCCTGAGACGGTCGTAGTAACCACCGCCATAGCCCAGGCGGATTCCATCGCGGTCAATCGCTAGCGCCGGCACCAGCATCAGCGCCAATTGATCGGGCCGAAGAGCCTCTCCCTCGGCGGGCGCAGGAATGCCGCAGCCATCCGGCTGAAGAGGTTCTTTGGTCCAGCTCCGATAGATGATTCCTCCTTCGCCATCGGCGACCGGCAAGGCCAGCGGCGGATGGAGAACATCACGCAACGGACGTAAATCCGCCTCACCCGGTAGGGGCCAGTAGATCCCCACATATCCGTTGCCGCAGATTGACCTGCCGACCAGGTTCACCACCGCTTCCTGGATGGTGCGGGTGGCAACCTCTCCCAATTGGCGCTGCTCTCTGAAGTGATGGCGCAGCATCTGCTTTGCGCTCATCGCTGCAGCCACGCTGTCAGAGCGACCGCCAAGGCATCGGCCGCATCATCCGGCCTTGGTGGTTCATCCAGATTCAACTCCCGCATCACCGCCTCCAGGACTTCGTCTTTCTCGGCATGCCCAAACCCCGCCACGGCGAGTTTGATCTGCATGGGAGGGAATTCCACCATCGGGATCTTGAAGCGGGCCAGCGTCATGACCACGACTCCGCGTGCCTGAACCACGTTGATGGTGTTGCTCGATCGGTAAAAGAAAAACTTCTCCACGGCGGCCAGATCCGGTCGCCAGATCCGGATGAGTTGGCGCAGGTCACCAGCGATTTCAACCATTCGGTCACCATCCGAGCGACCCGGGTTGGTCTGGATGATGCCGCAGTCGAGCATGCGCTGGCATCCGTCGTCGATGTCGATCACCCCGTAGCCCACCCGGGCCAGGCCCGGGTCGATGCCGAGGATGCGCATGGGCTGATTGTGGTGGGATCAGGCGGCGAGGGCCAGTTCGAAATCAGCGCGATCGCTGCTCTCACTGCGTTCAAACACCTTGCAGAACACCTTGACCACACGGTCGCCGGAATCCACCTGTTCGAGGGGGTCTTTACGCAGACGGTGCCGCAGGCAGCAGGAGGCGACGCGGGCGACATCTTCTTCACTGACTTCGGTGCGCCCCTCGAAGGCGGCCAGGGCCCGGGCGGCCCTGTTGGTGACGATGTCACCCCGCAGGCCATCCACATCCAGCTCACCGCAGACGGCGGAAATGCGCAGGCGCAGATCGTCGTCGATGGTTACCTGGTCCAGGCGCTGCTGGGCTTCCACCACGCGTTGCTGAAGGGCATTCTGATTTCCCTCCACAGCTGTGCTGAAGCCATCGGGATCACTGTCAAAGGCGGTGCGTTGGTCCACCACCTGAACCCGCAGCTCTGGATCGCGCACGGTGCGCACCTCAACGCTCATGCCGAAGCGATCGAGCAGTTGGGGACGTAGCTCGCCTTCCTCCGGGTTGCCGGAGCCGATCAAGACGAAACGAGCGGGGTGGCGCACGGACACCCCTTCCCGTTCCACGGTGTTCCAGCCGGAGGCGGCCGAATCGAGCAGCACGTCGACAAGGTGATCGTCGAGCAGGTTCACCTCATCCACGTAGAGGAGGCCACGGTTGGCCTTGGCCAGCAAACCAGGCTCAAAGGCGCGAACACCTTCGCTCAGGGCTTTTTCGATATCGATGGTGCCGCAAAGACGGTCTTCCGTCGCACCTAGGGGGAGGTCCACCATTGGCACCTGCCGCGGCTCGGTGCTCAGGGTTTCCCCCTGTTGCATTCGCTCGCGCACCTCACTGCTCTGGAGGTCGGGATCGGTGGACGAACTGTTGTAGGGGTCACCAGCCACCACCTCGATGTCGGGCAGCAGATCCGCTAGAGCTCGGATCGTGGTGGATTTACCGGTGCCGCGGTCCCCCATGATCATTACGCCACCGATGCGTGGGTCGATCACGTTGAGAAGCAGGGCCAGCTTCATCTCCTCCTGACCGATCACTGCAGTGAAGGGGAAGACCCTGCGCTTCCGGGGTGCAGTCACGAGCAAATCTGTTGGCGTGCTCAGGATTGTTTCACAGGCTGCACAGTGAGGACCTGCGGCGGTGTGGCATCAGCGGGATAGATCAAGCGAACGCGCACTTGCTTGCCTTCCCCTGGTTTGAGCATCACCTGTCCAAGGGACGATCCCTGCTGACCCTGGCGCAACACAAGATGCTGCGTCTGGCGTCCCTGGGGAACACCCTTTGGATCCTCTAGACCCGTGGTCTGGATGGGCCCCCGGAACATGACCGGTCCGTTGAGGTCATCGCGGAAGCGCAGAAAGGAGGTTTGGCTGTTGCCTTTGAGGGGTGAATCCAGAGACAGTTGCAGCTTCACAGGGGCTGAACCTGTGTTCTTCAGGGGCAGGGTGAGGTCGTATTCCACCCCGTAGTTCCCATGGGCGGCCCAGGCTGTTCCGGGATAAAACCTCTCGAGCTCAGCGGTTTGAACCTGGTTGGTGGCGAGGGTTCCGCGTTCCAAACTGCTGATCGGCCATGAAATGGGTGCCTTAGGTGCGGCCAGAACAGTGCTCCCTGGGTCGGTTAAGCGCGCCCGCCAGCTGCTGCCGATCTGAACACCGCTCACCCGTGAATAGATGATCTTGCCTTTGCTGCCCCGAGGGGTGGGTTGATGCTCCTTGCTGCTCAAGCGTCGGCTTTTCAGCAGCTGAAGCCAGTGCTGATCGTTCGGAGCCTGTCCATCGTTTCCATGGGCAGCCAGGGTGGCTATCGCCACGGGGGCGGAGCTGTGGAACCGCAGTTGCAGATTGCGACCATTCAGCAGTGGGTCGAGACCTGCCACTGGAATGGGCAACAGCATCAGCCGTGTGGGTGAGCCTGGAGGAAGGGTCCAGCGACGGCTGGAGAGTTCCGCTGCGCTTCGACTTGCCAATAGATCTCCGGCGACGCGGCTGCCAGGTCCAGCGGCCACAACCTCGGTGGTCTCCTGCATCAGGCTCGGCAACGGCAGGAAGGGAGCTTGGGTTTGGCCTGGTTCCGTCGCTTGAGATAGTGAGGTGCTTCCCGAGAGCAGCTGCAGGGTCACCGGAGCGTCTCCCAGGGGAGCCGCTAGAACCGCCAGCCATAGAGTCGACGTTGGACTGCCTTCCACATCACCGGCATAGACGTGGTGGCTGAACAGGTCAAAGCGGCCGTTCAGCACAACGGGAATGGACGCTGCATCCCCATCTGGAAATGTTGAAATCAGGATGCCGTCGTTCTGAATGAGTTCGGGGTTGTTGTCGTTCACCATCAACACGCTGTCGAGGGCTCCCGGTAAGGGGCGAACGTTCTGCTGACGCTCAATCACCTCTGCAGAGACGGGCATCGCCGCAACACTCACCCAAGCGGCGGACAACAGAGCGGCGAGCTTCATGGTTGTGGAGGGGCAGGGTTGGGTTTCAAATGCGGTGCCATGGCGGCGGATAGCTGACGAATCAGTTCCGTGGATCTGGGGTCGTTGAAGGGGCCTTTCACCAGAAATCCCGCGATAGCGCGTCTGCCGTCCGGTAGTTCGATCAGACCGGCATCGGCGTAGGCAAGTCCGATGTCACCGGTTTTGTTGTAAACGCGGTAGCCCTTGCGGGCCAGGCTGTCGTCGGGTGCACCCTGAGCACCACCCAGGCCGCGCATCAAGCCCGTGGGTAGAAGGGTGTTGGTGACTGAAGTCCCCATCACCTCGCGAAATAGATCCCGGCTTCGGGGACCCAGGACCTCGCCGCTATCCACCAAAGCGATGGCACGGCTTAGATCGCGTGCACTTGTGGTGTTGGTTCCATCGAGATCCGGCAGCCAGTTGTTCACAACGGTTGCTGGGAGGTCCAGCGCCTGAAAGCGGGCATTGATCTGCTCCATTCCCCCCGCCCTGGCAATCATCAGATTGGTGGCGGAGTTGTCGCTGACCCGGATCATTTCTGTGGCGACCTCATAGGTGGGAAAGCGGCTGCCCAGCGGACGGGAGGCCATCCATCCGGCGCCTCCACCTACCAGCTCTTGGGTCAGCGTGAGGGGCTCGTTCCACTGAAGCGTTCCATGGTCCAGCAGTTCCAGCACTGCCATAAGGATCGGTGTCTTGATTGAACTGGCGGCTGGCATGGGGCGCTCCGCCTGCATGGCTGCAAAGCGACCGTCGTCCAGGATGAGCATGTAGGCGCTGGCCTGCAGATCGGTCTGTTGGTTGGCCAGTTCCACCCAGCGCTGGGATAAGGCCTTGATTTCCTGCTTTGGGGCAAATCGTGCCTGCTTAAGGACGTTCGCTGCTATCGGCGCAAGCTTCTCGTCCTTAGAGGCCTCCTCAATGGTTTGGGGCTCAACGGTTTCACCGAGCAGCGTTGTAATCACCGCTTGATTGGCGAGCCAGCTGGGCAGTGGAATCTCCTGCTGCTGCACGCGCGGTGCCAGGAGCCGGAGGCCCGTGCCTGTGAGCAGTCCCAGGCCGACTCCCATCAAGACAAGACGCAGGATGAGCCGAGCCGGCCCTCCCCAGCCTGCGGAGCGACGTGAAGAACGACTGTTGGTCAACCTTTCAGCCGTGACTATGCGGCAGAGATTAGGGGCGCTCGGTGCGGATGGCCCAGCGCAGTTGGCGCACCATGCCCCGCAGGAGAGCCACTTCCTCGGCGCGCACCGTCGCGCGTTGCAGCAGATCCTGCACTTTGGCCATGCGCGCTGAGGCGGTGTGCTCCAACAGAAAACCAGCCTCCAGCAGGAGGTCTGTTGCATCGTTCAGCAACGCTGACAGCGCTTTTGCGGCTGCCGGGTCAGGTGATGGGGGGGCGATGCTGCGAGCTTCTGTCTCCGCACTGTTGAGACGGGCTAACTCATGCAGAACCACAGCCACGGCATGGGACAGATTCAGGGAGGGATAGGCCTCTCCGCTTTGTAAACACAGAACTTTCTGGCAGAGCCTCAGCTCACTGTTGCTAAGGCCGCGGTCCTCCCTCCCGAACACAAGGGCCACGGGCGCCTTGGCGCTGGATGCGCTGCCATCGCTGGCCAACAGCCATCCAAGGGCCTGTTCAGGATCTTGTAGAGGAATCTCGCCGTGGTCCAGACGTCCGCAACTGCCCACGGTGCGTCGGCAGTCGTTGATGGCTGTGAGTAAGTCAGGAAATACCGCTGCGGCGTAAAGCAGCGATTGCCCATGAACAGCCATTTGCACGGCCTGCTCGCAGAGATGGTCACAGCGGGGGGACACGAGCCGCAGTTCGCTTACACCGAAATTGGCACAGAGCCTGGCCACGCTTCCAATGTTCAGAGGGCCGGCAGGCTCGACCAGCACAACGACGGCATTCAAGGCACCGGCTCAGCTGAGTGTGTGCAGGTAGGCCAGTAGGTCGGCCATCGATTGAGGCTCCATCTCAAAACTCGGCATGGGTGGTGTTTCGCCGCTGATGATCTGGTGAACCAAGGCTGGGTCCTTCACGTTGTTGCTGACGCCCTGCAGAGAAGGTCCGACCAGTCCTTGGCCGGCAAGACCGTGACAGCCCGCGCAATTGATGCGGAACAGCTGGCCGCCGTGGTCAACGGCACCCTGCAGTTCAAGGCTGGCCTTGATGTAGGGATCTCGCTGGGCACTCCCAAGAACCCAGAGCACCAGTACGACGCAAGCGGTCGCGGCCGAGACCACAAGAGCGGCGATCAGGCCGCGCCCTCGATCGGCCGAATCAGCATCAGCTGATTCGGCCGCAATTCGTGACGGCTGGACCACAGACCTTGAGTTCCAATGAGAGAATTCTGCTTAATTCTGATTGCTGACGCGACACCATGATCGAACCTCTGCTCTGCGGCATCGTTCTTGGTTTGATTCCCGTCACCCTGATGGGTCTGTTTGTGGCGGCTTGGAACCAGTACCGCCGCGGTGGCAGTGCTCTGGGGGGCTGAGCAGCAGCACGCCGCTGATGCCGTAGCGGCGCTGATCAAGAACAGACCAGCCGGAGCCCGCTACGGGATTCAGATTTGATCTGTGTTCGCAAACCACGAGAGAGTCGTGGTGAACCCAATTCCCTTGGGCGAGCGCATCAAGGCCTGGTTCATAGAGGCCTTGGTCGTAGGGAGGGTCGAAGTAGACGATGTCGAAGGGGTCTTGGCTCCAGCCTCTGCGCAGCCATCCGATCAGTTCTCGACGTTCTGTGCGCACTTCCGGCGTCGGTGAACAACCAGCAGCAACCATGCTGAGGTTGGCGCGACTGATGCGGATGCACTGTGGATCTTGGTCGACGGCCACCACACAGCGTGCACCCCGTTGCAGCGCCTCGCAGCCCATCACCCCACTGCCACTGCATAGGTCTAGCCAGCGGCAATTGTGCAAGCGCGGCGCGAGGATGTTCATCACCGCCTCACGGACTCGGGAGGTGGTGGGTCTTGTGGCGCGTCCTCCAGGGCTTTGCAGACGTCGACCACCGCTGAGCCGAAGTTGCCCGCCACCGCTCATCGGAAGGGCTCGGCCCCGCGCTGCAGCCAGGTCAACCAGCGTCGCAGCATTTGTTCTCCGGCATCAGACGACTTCTCCGGATGGAACTGACAGGCTCCTAACCGGCCTTTCCAGACAACAGCAGTGACCTCCTGATCGCCGAAGGCGGCCGTGGCTTTCAAGTCATTCCGATCGGTGGGAACTGCGGCGTAGCTATGGACGAAATACACCCATTCAGAGGGGACGTTGCTGTTGAGCAGTGGGCAATTGCCGTGATGCATTAACGGGGCCCAGCCCATGTGGGGGATCCGTTCACCGTTGCCGCTGGGGAGACGTTTCACCCGTCCGGCCAGGAGGCCGAGGCCGGGATCGCTTCCTTCGTCGCTGTGTTCGAACAGGAGCTGCAGGCCGAGACAGATCCCAAGCAAGGGGCGATTGTCATGCCCCCAGCGCAGCAAGTGGGGCACCAGCCCCGTGGCCCTGAGGTTGGCCATGGCGGGATCAAAAGCTCCTACCCCCGGCAGGATCAGAGCATCAATGCCATCGAGCTGGTCAGCGTCTTTGATCAGCCTGCAGCTTTCACCAAGACGCTCTAGGCACTTCTCCACTGAGTGGAGATTGCCCATGCCGTAATCGATCAACCCGAGGTTCAGACTCAACCGATCTCTCCGATCTGGAGACAGATTCAGAGGTATTTGGAGATGGTTCCCGACAGGGTTGCCTTGGGAACAGCGCCGACAACCGTGTCGACCTTCTGACCGCCCTTAAACACCATCAAGGTCGGAATGCTGCGGATTCCGTACTGACTGGCGACGTTGGGATTTTCGTCAGTGTTGAGCTTGAAGACTTTGATCTGTCCATCAAATTCTTTGGCAATCTCCTCGACGATCGGTGCCACCATCCGGCAGGGTCCACACCAGGGCGCCCAGAAGTCGACAAGAACCGGCACGTCGCTCTGGAGTACGTCCTGCTCGAAGGAAGCATCGGTAACGGCAGCGGCGCTAGACATATGAGCAGGAAGATTTAGGGAGAATTTAGCAACCGTTTCGAGCGAAAACACGGCCCTTCCCTGTCAAGAAGGGAACTTGTGACAGTCGCTCTCCATCAAGAGTGAAAGCCCGATCGCGCCGGGCCGGGGGGTGTGAGGAGTGTGTGGGCCTAAGCCCGCACACGCTTCAGCCTAGCTCTGCTCTATTTGCCCATCCCGAGGTGTTGGGCCTTTTGGTAAACCTTCCCTTCCGTCAGCAATGACGGCGCAACGACCACCTCGACCTGCTGCATTTCTTTGATGGTCCGGGCGCCAAGGGTTCCCATGGATGTTTTGAGACACCCCAACAAGTTGTGGGTTCCGTCGTCCAACTTGGCAGGGCCGCGGAGAATGCGTTCGATGCTTCCTGTGCTCCCAACATTGATGCGAGTGCCGCGAGGCAGCACCGGGCTTGGCGTTGCCATCCCCCAGTGGAAGCCCCGGCCGGGGGCTTCGTCCGCACGGGCAATGGGCGATCCAATCATCACCGCGTCAGCCCCGCAGGCGATGCATTTGCAGATGTCACCACCGGTCACGATGCCCCCGTCAGCAACGATCGGTACATAGCGACCGCTCTCCTTTTCGTAGTCGGCCCTGGCGGCTGCGCAGTCTGAAACCGCTGTGGCCTGTGGAATTCCGACACCGAGAACGCCGCGGGAGGTGCAGGCGGCACCCGGTCCGATTCCCACCATCACGCCCGCCGCACCAGCACGCATCAGTTGCAGGGCTACGTCATAGGTGACGCAGTTGCCGATCACAACGGGGACGCCCATGTCGCGACAGAGGGCTTTGAGATCAAGGGTCTCCTGACCTTCAGGTCCGATGTGATCCGTCGAAACCACGGTGGCCTGCACAAAGAAGAGATCGGCTCCTGCTTCGGCGATGGCCTTGCCGAAACGCAGAGCAGCTACCGGGGTTCCGCTCACGGCGGCAATGCCTCCTTGGGCCTTGATGTCTTGGATGCGTTTCCGGATCAGTACTTCTTGAACCGGTTGGCTGTAGATCTCCTGCATCAGTGGGACGAATTCGTCCTTCCCGACGGCTGCGATGCGATCCAGAACCTGGTTGGGGTCCTCATATCGGGTTTGCACCCCCTCCAGATTGAGAACGCCAAGGGAGCCGAGCTGGGACAGACGGACGGCCATGTCCACATCAACCACGCCGTCCATGGCGCTGGCGATGATGGGGATCTCCCGCTCGATGCCCCCGAGTTTCCATCGGGTGTTGGTGACCTCGGGGTCAACTGTGCGACCCCCAGGCACCAGAGCGATTTCATCGATTCCGTAGGCCCGGCGAACGGTCTTTGAGCGTCCGAGCTGAATGTCCACCGCGCGACTTAATGAAGTCTGATCAAGCTACCAATCGGGATGATCGCTTCAGCTCGAACGACCCGTGATACGGCTCCAGGTTGACCGGGTGGCCGTGATGAATTTGTCCCGGTCGCTGTTCCTGATCAAGTTGCGAAGAGCAAAATTCATCAACCAGATCAGGCCGGCGAGCTCAAGAAGGCCTGGAGCTAGAGGAAGGCTGTCAATGGTGTTGAGCACACCGGAGTACACCTTCGCCACCAGGGCGAAGGCAATCAAGGCTCCAATTACCCGCAGCGGTAGCTGGGCTTTGGTCCAGAGCTGAGCAAGATCGTTCTGCTCCACCCAAGCCTTGGCCTTGCCCACCAGCAGCTCCCATTCACCTCCGTCTTGATCTGAGCCGTCCTGATCTGAAGCGTCCTGCGCAGGGATGGAGACGGTGGACGCGATCACTGGGTCCGGAGTAGGTGAGGGGGTTGGTGCCGGTGCTGGCGTGGGCTCAGGTGTTGGTGCTGGCGTAGGCGCGGGGGTTGGTGCCGGTGTTGGTGCTGGCTCCGGACTACTTACGGGGGTAGCAGCAGGAGTTGGCGTGGGGTCGCTGCCTGGGGTTTCGGCTTCAGGGCGAGGCTCGTCGACAGGACCCATCACGTCAGTGCAAAGCGGTTGGGATTTTATCCGGAGTTTTCCTGTTGCTTCCACTGTCCGAGATAGACTGTTAAAGGACGTCTGATGCACGTATGACGGATTCTGTGGGGCCTGTCGGCGGCGGTCCTGGCGGTTCCGACGATCGGATTATTCAGACGGACCTACGCAACGAGATGTCGCGCTCCTATTTGGAGTACGCGATGAGTGTGATCGTTGGCCGGGCCCTGCCCGATGCCCGCGATGGTCTCAAGCCCGTGCATCGACGGATTCTTTACGCGATGTATGAGCTGGGCCTCACCAGCGACAGGCCATATCGCAAATGCGCCCGTGTGGTGGGCGAAGTGCTCGGCAAATATCACCCCCACGGCGACACCGCTGTGTATGACGCCCTGGTGCGCATGGCCCAGGACTTCTCCATGTCGATGCCCCTTATTGATGGGCATGGCAATTTCGGCTCTGTGGACAACGATCCACCGGCAGCCATGCGTTACACCGAATCGCGGTTGCGGGCGCTGACCACCGACAGCCTTCTGGAGGACATTGAGGCGGAGACGGTTGATTTCGCCGATAACTTCGACGGCTCCCAGCAGGAGCCAACCGTGCTTCCCGCCCGAATCCCGCAGCTGCTGCTGAATGGTTCGGCGGGCATCGCCGTGGGGATGGCGACGAACATTCCGCCCCACAACCTCAATGAGCTGATTGATGGCTTACTCGCGTTGATCGCGAACCCGGAGATCACCGATCAGGAGTTAATCCAACTGATCCCTGGCCCGGATTTCCCCACCGGTGGTCAAATCCTGGGGCGTGAAGGCATCCGCGAGACCTACCTGGGCGGCCGCGGCTCGGTGACCATGCGCGGCGTGGCCAACATTGAAACGCTCGAGGTGCCGGGACGCCCCGATCGCGATGCCGTGATCATCACTGAGTTGCCGTATCAAACCAACAAAGCGGCGCTGATCGAGCGCATCGCAGAGCTGGTCAACGACAAAAAGCTCGAGGGCATCTCCGACATCCGCGACGAAAGCGACCGCGATGGCATGCGGATCGTGGTGGAACTGCGCCGTGACGCCTACCCGCAGGTGGTGCTGAACAACCTGTTCAAGCTCACCCCGCTGCAGAGCAACTTCAGCGCCTACATGTTGGCGCTGGTGAATGGCGAGCCAATCCTGCTCACCCTGCGCAAGATGCTCGAGGTGTTCCTCGACTTCCGGGTCGAGACGATCGAGCGCCGCACCCGCTACTTGCTGCGCAAGGCCGAGGAGCGCGATCACATTCTGTTGGGCCTGCTGCTGGCGCTCGATCAGCTGGATCCAATCATTGCCTTGATCCGGGCTGCTCCCGATACGGCCACGGCTCGGCAACAGCTGCAGGAGCGCCATGGCCTCTCCGACATCCAGGCCGACGCCATCCTGCAGATGCAGCTGCGTCGTCTGACGGCTCTGGAGGCCGACAAGATCCGGCTCGAGCACGAGGATCTGGTCACCAAGATTGCTGATTACAAAGACATCCTTGGCCGGCGTGAGCGGGTGTTCGGCATCATCCAGAGCGAGCTCGGTCAGCTGCAGGAGCGCTACCCGATTCCACGCCGCACGGAGATCCTTGACCTCGGAGGTGGACTCTCCGACATCGACCTGATCGCCAATGAGCGTTCGGTGGTGCTGCTCACCGAGACCGGTTACCTCAAGCGGATGCCGGTGAGCGAATTTGAGGCCACCAGCCGCGGCACCCGCGGCAAGGCCGGCACCCGCAGCCAGGGTGAAGATGCGGTGAAGCTGTTCATCAGCTGCAACGACCACGACACCTTGGTGCTGTTCAGCGACCGCGGTGTGTCGTACGCCCTGCCCGCCTACCGCGTGCCCCAGTGCAGCCGCACGGCAAAGGGCACCCCGGTGGTGCAGCTGTTGCCGATTCCCCGGGAAGAGGCGATTACCACGTTGATTCCTGTGTCGGAGTTCAGCGACGACACCGATCTGCTGATGCTCACCCGAGGTGGCTTCATCAAGCGCACCCGCCTCTCGGCCTTCAGCAGCATCCGCTCCAATGGCTTGATCGCCATCAACCTGGAGGAAGGCGATGCCCTCACCTGGGTGCGGTTGGCGGTGCCCGGCGACAGCGTTTTGATCGGCTCCAAAGCCGGGATGACCATCCACTTCCGCCTCAGTGACGAGGAGTTGCGGCCCCTGGGCCGTACGGCCCGCGGCGTGCGGTCGATGAACCTGCGCGATGGCGATGCCCTGGTGAGCATGGATGTGCTGCCGGTGGAACTCGCCGATCAGGTGGCCGCCAGTGCCGAGGATGAAGAGGATGCAGCCACCGAGGGCCCCTGGGTGCTCGTGGCATCGGCTTCGGGTCTGGGCAAGCGGGTGCCGGTGACGCAATTCCGTTTGCAGAAGCGTGCCGGCATGGGTCTGCGGGCGATGAAGTTCCGCACCGAGGCCGATGAGCTAGTGGGCCTGAGCGTGCTCGGTGCCGGTGAGGAATTGCTCCTCGTCAGCGAGAAGGGGGTGATCGTGCGCACCAGCGCCGATGCCATTCCCCAGCAATCCCGTGCTGCTACTGGCGTGCGTCTGCAGAAGCTTGACAAAGGTGACCGGCTGCTCAAGGTGGTGTTGGTGCCGCCGGAAGCGGAAGACGAATCCGCTGACGACGACACCACTGCATCGGAAGACACCGGATCAGACGCGCAGGACAGCTGACCTTGGCCCAGCCGGTGGATGTGTTGGTGCTGGGGGGCGGTCCTGCTGCCCTCTGCATCGCTTCTGAACTGAACCAACGGGGCGTGGCTGTTGCCGGCATCGCTCCCGAACCGGTCGACGATCCCTGGCCGAACACCTACGGCATCTGGGCCGATGAACTGAAAGCGGTGGGGCTTGAGCAGTTGCTGGAGCACCGCTGGAGCGACACCGTCAGTTATTTCGGCGATGGTGGCACAACGGCTCAGGCTCAGAGCTATGCCCATTGCATCGACTACGGCTTGTTTGATCGGGCCGCCTTGCAGCGGTATTGGCTGGAGCGTGCCGAGGGGGTGATGTGGCATCAAGACACCGTTAAGCGGGTGGAGGTGCGTGGATCAACAACCAGTGTCAGCTGTGCATCGGGAAGCACGTTGCAGGCGCGTGTGGTGATTGATGCCTCCGGCTCGCGTACGCCCCACATTCGTCGCCCGGATCTAGGGCCGGTGGCGGGTCAGGCGGCCTACGGCGTGGTGGGGCGTTTCTCCAAGCCGCCGATTGAGCCGGGCCAGTTTGTGTTGATGGACTACCGCTGCGATCACCTCAGCGAAGCGCAGCGCCGTGAACCGCCCACCTTTCTCTATGCGATGGATTTTGGTGATGGGGTTTTCTTCGTGGAAGAAACCTCGCTTGCTTTGGCACCGGGTGTTCCCTACGACGTGCTCAAGCAACGGCTGCAGCAGCGCTTGGATCAGCGGGGTGTGGAAATTACTGAGGTGATCCATGAAGAGTTCTGCCTCTTCCCGATGAACATGCCGTTGCCCGATCGCAGTCAGCCGGTGCTGGCTTTCGGTGGAGCGGCGAGCATGGTGCATCCAGCCTCGGGCTACATGGTGGGATCCCTGCTGCGGCGGGGGCCTGATTTGGCTCAGGCTTTGGCGGAAGCCCTCGCTAATCAAAGCCTTGGCTCAGCGGCCTTGGCGCAACGGGGTTGGCAAGCGCTCTGGCCGATCGAGTTGGTGCTGCGCCATCAGCTCTATCAGTTCGGCCTTGGGCGTTTGATGGGGTTCAACGAAGCGTTGTTGCGCAGCCATTTCGCCACCTTTTTCTCGCTGCCGCGGGAGGAGTGGTTTGGTTTTCTCACCAACACCCTGCCGCTGCCGCGGCTGATGGGCGTGATGCTGCGCTTGTTTGCCTTATCTCCCTGGGAATTGCGGCGGGGGTTGGTGTTGGGGGCGGCCCCAGCTCAATCGCCGACCTGGGCCCAGTCCAACGGCTGAATCAGCGGGAACAGGCGGTCATCCATCTGCACCTCCTCGAGCCAGCCCTCCGGCAGCTCGGCTGTGCCGTCGATCGCCTGCATCAGCTGCCAGAAGCGGCCCAGGTGGCGTTCCACCCGTTCTTTGGCCAGTTCGGTGGTGGTGCCGGCCCGGAGGATGAAGCTCCAGTCGGATGACTGCGCCAGCAACAGTTCTCGCGCGGCCTGCTGCAGCCACTGCATGGCCTCCTCGCTGCCCACCCCGCGGCTGCAGCGCTGCACCATTGCTGCACTGGCCCGTTCCCACTCCGGGATGATCCAGGCGTTGCTGTCGTTCAGCCAGTAGTCGTGATAGCCCCCTTGCCCCCAGCTTGATGGGGAGGGGTCACACAGCTGGAGCTGGCCAACGCTGTTCAACACATCGCGCAGCCGGGTGAAGCTCACCCCCTGCTGAGGAGCTTGCTGGAACAACTGGCTGAGAAAAGCCGGCCCTTCAAACCACCAGTGGCCAAACAGTTCGGCGTCGAAGGGGGCCACCAGAAGTGGGGACACATCCATGGCACGGTCGAGCTGATCTAGCTGACGGCGACGGCCCTGCAGGTAATCGGCTGCATGCTGCTTCACCCGTTCAGCAGCCACCCCCGGTTCGTAGGGGCGTTTCTGGTCTAAGGGTGCACTGTGATCAGTCACCCGATGCAGCTTTAGCCCGAGGGGTCGCGGCTGGTCGAGTCCGAGGGGCTTGAGCTCTTCGATAGGCAAGTCCCAGCCCAGATCGCGATGGAACTCCCGGTAGTGGGGATTGCCGGGGTAGCCGTCCTTGGCTGACCAAACCGGCAACGTGGCTTCACTGTCACGCCCAAAGAACGCCACCCCATTGCGGCTGCAGATCGGGGCGTACACCCCGTAGCGGGGGCGGGGGCGGCCATGCAGCAGCCCATGGCCGTCCAGCACGGCGTAGCGGAGCCCGGCATCGCGCATCCAGCGATCCAGCCCTTCGTAATAGGCGCATTCAGGCAACCAGATCCCCAGAGGCGATTCCCCGACGAGGCGCTGGTGTTCCCGCACCGCGGTGCGCAGTTGACCGCGCACCGCTTCCGGGTGATGGCGCAGCAGGGGGAGGTAGCCATGGGTTGCGCCGCAGGTGAGTAGATCGACCACCTCCTGGCGCTGCAGGGCTGCGAAGCGCTGGATCAAGTCACCATCGCAGTCCTGCCATGCCCCTTTGTGTCGCTTGATGGCCGCCGCCAGATGCTCGGCGCCATCGCGGAGCGCAGGATCCGCCTTTGGCAGCAGCGCGAGCCTCTCGTTCAGCCACTGGGGAAAGCGCTGCTTGAGGTCTTGATCACTCAGCAGCGACAGCAGCGTCGGCGATAAGCCGATGGTGAGTTTGGGCTGTTGGTTGGGGTCGGCGCTGGCCTGTTCCAGCGCTTCGAGAAGGGGCAGGTAGCACTCAATCAGTGCCTGGAAAAACCAGTCCTCTTCCAGAGAGCCTGGTTTTGCCGATCGCACGTAGGGCAGATGGGCATGCAACACCAGGGCGACAGCGCCTTTGGTCACGAACAAGCCCAAACGGTGGCTGAATTTAATCCGATTCCATCTCCATGCCTGAACTAAGATGAGTTAACTCATAGTCATTCCGACTAAGACCTCCGCTGGAGCCCCTTCCATGGCCAAGGACCCCGGTCGCGTCCTGATTTTTGACACCACCCTGCGGGATGGTGAGCAGTCTCCGGGGGCGAGCCTCAACCTTGAGGAGAAGCTGGCCATCGCCCAGCAGCTGGCTCGGCTCGGCGTGGATGTGATCGAGGCTGGATTTCCTTTCGCCAGTCCCGGTGATTTTGCCGCTGTGCAGCGGATCGCCCAGCAGGTCGGTGGGGACAACGGTCCGATCATTTGCGGCCTGGCCCGGGCCTCGAGGGCAGACATCAAGGCCTGCTCCGATGCGGTTGCACCGGCGCCGCGTCGCCGCATTCATACCTTTATTGCCACCAGCGACATTCACCTCGAGCACAAGCTGCGCAAAAGCCGTGCCGATGTGCTGGGCATCGTTCCCGAGATGGTGAGCTATGCCCGCTCGCTGGTGGAAGACGTTGAATTCTCCTGTGAAGACGCAGGGCGAAGTGATCCGGAGTTCCTCTACGAGGTGATTGAGGCGGCGATTGCTGCGGGTGCCACCACGATCAACATTCCCGACACCGTTGGCTACACCACGCCGTCGGAGTTCGGTGCTCTGATCGCGGGCATCAATCAGCACGTGCCCAACATTGCCGATGCCGTGATCTCGGTGCACGGCCACAACGATCTCGGCCTGGCCGTGGCCAATTTCCTCGAAGCGGTTAAGAACGGCGCCCGTCAGCTCGAATGCACGATCAATGGCATCGGCGAACGCGCCGGCAATGCATCCCTCGAGGAGTTGGTGATGGCGTTGCATGTGCGTCGTCGCTACTACAACCCGTTCTTTGGGCGGGAGGAGGAAAGCCCCACGCCGCTCACCGCCGTGCGCACTGAAGAGATCACCAAGACCTCCCGCTTGGTCTCGAATCTCACCGGCATGGTTGTGCAGCCCAACAAGGCCATCGTTGGTGCGAATGCCTTCGCCCATGAATCCGGCATTCACCAGGACGGCGTGCTCAAGAACCGGCTGACCTACGAAATCATCGATGCCAAGACCGTGGGGTTGTCTGACAACCGCATCTCTCTCGGCAAGCTGAGCGGCCGCAGTGCCGTTCGCGCCCGTCTGGAGGAACTGGGCTACGACCTCACCCGCGACGATCTCGATGAGGCGTTTGCTCGTTTCAAGGAACTCGCTGATCGCAAGCGGGAAATTACAGACCGTGATCTGGAGGCGATTGTCAGCGAACAGGTTCAGCAGCCTGAAGCTCGCTTCCAGCTCAAGCTGGTTCAGGTCAGCTGCGGAAGCAGCCTGCGTCCTACCGCCACCGTCACGCTGTTGGATGAAGAGGGCAGTGAGACCACAGGCTCGGCGGTGGGCACCGGTCCGGTGGATGCCGTCTGCCGTGCCTTGAATGATCTGGCGGGCGTGCCCAATGAGTTGATCGAGTTCTCGGTCAAGTCGGTCACCGAGGGCATCGATGCCATGGGGGACGTGACCATTCGTCTGCGCCGCGATGGTGCTTTGTATTCCGGCCACGCTGCCGACACCGACGTGGTGGTCGCTGCGGCAATGGCCTTCGTCAATGCCCTCAACCGTCTGGTGGCCGGTCAGGAGCGTCAGTCATTGCATCCTCAGAAAGATCCTGTTGTTCTGGAGGGCCGACCGACGCTCTAGAGCCGACGCCATGCGCACCTCCACCGCCCGGGCTGTTCAGCTGGTGCTGCTGATTCTTCTTGCGCTGCTGGTGCTCACGCCGTTGCTCTGGTTGGTGAGCACCTCGCTCAAGGGTCCGGCGGAAGACATCTTCAGTAGTCCGCCGGCGTTGTTGCCCGCCCAGCCGAGCTTCGATGCCTACGTCCGGCTGTTTCAAGACAATCCCCTCACTACCTATTTGTTCAACAGCACTGTTGTGAGTGCCCTGGCGGTGCTGGCCAACCTGCTGTTCTGCTCCCTTGCCGCCTACCCCTTGGCCAGGTTGCGCTTCGCCGGCCGAGGCCTAGTGCTGGGCTTGGTGGTGGCCACGATCCTGATTCCTTTTCAGGTGGTGATGATTCCGCTGTATCTGCTGATGGTTCAGTTGGGGTTGCGCAACACCCTGCTGGCCTTGGTGATCCCCCAGGCGGCTACTGCTTTTGGTCTTTATCTCCTGCGCCAAAGCTTTCTTGGCGTTCCTAAGGAACTCGAGGAGGCGGCACGGATCGACGGTTGCAGTCGCTTGGGGGAATGGTGGAACGTAATGATCCCCGCCGCCAAAGCCGATCTCATCACCCTGGCGATGTTTGTCTTCATCGGAACTTGGAGTGATTTCCTCTGGCCGCTGGTGATTCTTGACGACCCATCGCTTTACACGCTCCCTTTGGGCCTGCAGCAGCTGTCCAGCAGCTTTTCACTGGATTGGCGGATCGTTGCGGCCGGATCGGTGGTGTCAATCCTGCCGGTTCTATTGCTATTCGTGCTGTTGCAGCGCTTCATCCTGCCCAATGCCAGCGGGGATGCTGTGAAGGGATGAGTTCGTGGACGTGCGCATGGCTGCAAAGGCATCCATGCGTTCCTGCATCAAGCCCATCTGTTGGCTGAGCAGGTCGCTTTGGGCATGGTCTGGCGTTTGTTGCTCCAGCTGATGGATCCGTTCTTGCAGCGCATGGATGCGTTGATCCTGCTCTTGCAATCCTTTCAGCAGCGTTACGACGAGAACACTCGCAAGAGCGAGGCTGCCGCAGCTGATCAGTTTCAACAGCATGCGACCTCCCAAATCAGTCTGATGCTGACTTGAATGGGATGTTCCAACAAGAGCTGCTGTGATGTCTCTCGACGATCTGGATCAATTTCTGGCCCTTCGGGACAGCGACCCTGGATTGGCCCATGCCTTGGCACAGCCCATGGATCTTGAGCAGTTTCTTGCACTCGCTGCCGAGCACGGATACGTCTTGACCGAGGCGGATGTCTTTGCGGCACAGCAGCGGGAACATCGCTTCAGAACAGCAGCGGAGCTTCAGCAGGATCAGGCCTCGGAATCGCGTCGCCTCCGCAATTTCATCAATGGCTGATCACCACCGCTTCACTTTTCATTGATCCAATTTCACGACGTCCGGTGTTTCGCCGTGCACTTCTCCAATCCAGCGGGCGTGGGTGACGGCACCATCGTGGGTGTGGAAAATCCAGGCCTTGTCCAGGGATGGCTGCCGCTCGATGTGTTGATCTACGGCATTGACGCCGAGGTAACCGCCGGCTGAGGAGGACCGCAGCACGTAGCGTTCGGCGTACTTGGTGAGCATTAGCTGAGAGGGGGCTCTAATTGTTCGCTAGCGGTGCGTTCTTGCAGCCTGCTGCGATCTGCGGAATTACTTTTCTTTTCCTTCCTGAAGAGTTAATAGGGTTTGTTGTTGCCAGCCCAGTCCGACCGGTGCTGCAAATCGGCTCTGATGACCGCCGTCACGGAACCAGGGAGCACTGAGGGCCGTGATCTTCAGTTCATCCGTGTTGAGATCCCAGGTGTCTTGGAGGTAGCTGCGGAGTTGCTCCGTCTCAGGGGGATCGAGCTGTTGCCAGTGCACCACGGCCAATTGCCCCGGTCGTGACTGGAGAATGGCCAGACGGTGATTCGGGTGGCCGTCGTTGGCGGGCTGAACGGATTCCTGAAGCTGCTCCTCGCAGACGTAAAGACGCAGCGGGACAGTGCTGTCAGGTTGGGGAAGTGGATATTTGTTGAGATACAGAGCCCGAGCTTTCTGAAACGCTGCCCCCGGGGCCTTGGCCATCAAGCTGTTGTAAGCCTGCTGCAGCTGCTCACTCATGTCGTTGCCGCCATGTTGCTGGCTCCAGTGTGTGGATGATTCGGGGCCATGAACATGGGAGAATGGTGACACTTCCGGGATTGGATCGCGATGGCTAAACATCGCTCCCGCTACCGGTTGGTTGGCCTTGACGGTCAGCCTCATCCGGTGCTCGATGCCCCTTACGACACATTGGAGCTGGCCCTTGCCGAGGCCAGCGATTGGTGCACTGGTCAAGGGTCTCGATGTTCGATGGGGCAGCAGGGAATTGCAGTTGAAGTGCGAACCGACAGCGGCAGTTGGCGCACCATTGAATATCCGGTCAGCTGCTTGAGCCAGTCCAGCGTGATGGTGGACTGATGTGGGTCAGTGTTGACCTCTGCGTTGTGCCAATAGGCGTTGGCGTCAGTCTTTCCCCCTACGTCGCCGCCTGTGAACGCGTGATTGCTGCCACAGGCCTCAAGCATCAGCTGGGTCCCAATGGCACCGCGATCGAAGGCCCCTGGGAGGAGGTCATGGCGTGTGTGCATGCCTGTCACGTTGAGTTGCACGGCATGGGAGCCCCACGGCTCTACACAACGCTCAAGCTCAACACCCGCACCGATCGGCAGCAGTCGTTTTCCGAGAAGCTTGCTTCCGTCGAGAACCTCCTCAGTGATTGAAAATCTATAGATCTTCGGTGGGTTTCGGCTCGACTTGAGTCGCTTTTGGGATCAATGAGATTGTTCAAGGCTGTCCTGCCCCATGCGTCGAGGTTTCGGGGGGGTGTTGTTGGCTCTGCTGGTCATGAACCTGACGGGAGGTGCCGTTCAGGCATCAACGTGGGATCGCATCGCCAGTTACCTGCGGCTGCTGCAGCGGGCGGGTGTGAATGCGCTGGTGGCGCCTGACTGTCCTGCCGGCTTGCTGGGAGCCTTTCATGAGGGCAAGCAGGCCCTCTTGATGTGTGGCAACAACCTTCCCGACGATCCATCGGTTGTTTGGGTCGTTTTGGCCCATGAATCAGCCCATGTGATGCAGTCGTGCAACGGCGGAAACCTGATGCCCGCGCCGTTGCTGGCCAAAAACATGGAGGAGGCTCGCCGTCTTGAGCCGGATACTTTTCACGAGTTGCAGCTGTATCACACGAGTCAGCATCACGTTGAGGCGGAAGCCCGGCTAGTGCAGGCTCTGCCGCCCACCCAGGTGGTGGCTTTGTTTGAAAAGCACTGCGCCACTCGAATCTCCCCTTGAAGCTGCTGATGCTCGACCCTTGGCTGATGGTGGTCGACAAGCCCGCTGGCCTGCTGACGCAACCGGGCCTCGGGCCTGATCAACAGGACTCCGTGATCACCCGCTTGCAGCGCAAAGAGCAAGGTCTGCGATTGGTCCACCGCTTGGATCGCGACACCTCGGGTGTGCTGTTGCTGGCCAGGAGTGCCGATGCCCTGCGGCGGCTCAGTGCCCTGTTTGCCGAACGTCGGATCAACAAGCTGTACCAGGCGGATGTTGAGGGGGAGCTCCTTGGCCGTGGCTGTATTGCCAGCCCTTTGGCACGGCTGTCACGCCAACCCCCGCGCTATGGCAGCCATCCCGAAGGACGTCTGGCGCTAACTCTTTGGAGAGTCTGTGCTGCTTATGCCCACGGCACGCGGATCTGGCTGCGCCCGCTCACGGGGCGTTCCCATCAGCTGCGGGCCCATCTGGCGGAGCTGGGACACCCCATCGTTGGTGATCCCATCTATGGCGATGCCGCTCGTTCGTGCCGGTTGCATCTGCATGCCAAGGCCCTGAGCTTTCGGCATCCCTTCACCAAGCAACGCGTCCGTTTGATCGCGCAGGAGGTTTCCTTTGCCACTGAGTGCTGAATTCGTCGGCTATCTGGCCGCTGGCCTCACGACGGCCAGCTTTTTCCCGCAGGCGGTGAAGACGCTGCGCAGTGGCGACACCAAGGCGATTTCCCTGGGCATGTACGCCCTGTTCACCAGTGGTGTGGCGCTTTGGTCGTTCTACGGCTTGCTGGTGAACGATGGCCCTGTGCTGGCGGCCAATCTGATCACCCTGCTTCCTGCTGCCGTTGTGCTCCAGCGCAAGGTCGTGGAACGGCGATAAGCCCTCAGGCCATCAGCGACGGGCCGGGATCGGATAAGGAATGCGGCGGTGGCGCATCCGCCGCCACACCTGCACGAAGGCACGGATCACCAGTTCCACTTCGCTGCGGTTGAGGCTGCTTTTGCGCAGTTGTCCATCCCGCTGTCGCGCTTCCACGATCCGCCGCACCGTGTCCACCGCCTGGGCATCGGAGGTGTCGGGGGGTAGGGATCGCAAGGCTGCCTCACATCCGTCGGCCAGCATCAAGATGGCCGTTTCTTTGGAACGGGGTTCCGGGCCCCTGTAGCGGAAACGGCGCTCTTCAACCGCCCCGCCGCGCTCCTGGGCCTTATGAAGGAAGTAGCCCATCTTCAAGGTGCCCTGGTGCTCAGGGATGAAATCGGCGATGGGCCGGGGCAGGCGGTGGCGCCGGGCCAGCTTCAGCCCTTCATCCACGTGGGCTTGAAGCACCGCTGCGCTCGCCTGGGGGTCGTCAAGCGCGTCATGGGGATTGGGGCCGTCTTTCTGGTTCTCGATGAACCAGTCAGGCGCATGCAGTTTGCCCACATCGTGATAGAGCGAGCCGGTCCGGATCAGATCCACATCCGCCCCAATCGCTCGAGCCCCTTCCTCGGCCAGGCCGCAGATCATCAGAGTGTGTTCAAACGTTCCTGGGGCTTCGCAAGAGAGGCGGCGGAGCAAGGGACGTTCTTGATCCGCCAGTTCAAGCAGCCGGGCTCGGGTGAGCAGTCCGAAGGATCCCTCGAGCATGGGGATCAGCAGCAGGCTGAACATCAGAAGAACCCCGAGCAGCAAGGCGTCGGTGGCCAGTTCATCAAGGCTGGGATTCAGGCTTCCCCAGAGACGCAGACCGGTGAAGGGCTGGAGTTGCAGCAGCAGCCACTGGCCAACAAGGGCACCGATTGGCAGCAGCACCGTCAGTTGTAGGAGCTGTCCGCGGCTGCGTTGACGGCCCGCGATCAAGGCCCCAGCTGCAGCGACTGTTGCTGCCACAAGAAGGCGACCATCTCCAAGACCCAGCACGGGTTCAGGCCAGAGCAGGGCTGCTACACCCATCCAGATCAAGCCGCAGCCGGTACCGAGACCTTCAGCCAGCACCAGGGTGGGTGGTACCAGAACGGCAAGCGGGCTCACGGTTCCCTTGAACCAGAGTTTGGCGACCTGCACCAGGAGAAGAAGTCCCACCGCCAGCAGGGCGTGGCGTACCTCCAGGCCAGGCCGTTCACGCCGCATTACCAACAGCATTGCTGCACAGCCAGCAGCGGCTTCCACGAACCGCTTAAACCAAATCAAAGGTTGGGGTTCGCGGCGCACGCGGCCGAAATAATCGAGCACGTCGTAGGCCTGGGGACTGATCGGTTCGCCTTTGCGGGTGATCAGATCTCCCTTGCGCACTTGGATGGTAGGGATGGCCTGTTTGGTCAGCTGCTCTTCGATCAGCTGTTTGCTCAGGTTCGGGTCGGTGCGCAGGTTGCTGCTCCCGCGCAGGGCGCTGGTCAGCACCTTGGTGGCCAGGGATCGTGACGCCGGCTCCTTCAGCGCGACAGCCTTCAGTTGAAGGTCGGCGGCCTGGCGCAATTGCTCAACGGCCAGATTGCTGACCAGTCCTTGGCTGAGCATCCGATTCGCAGTGCTTCGCACCGCGGCATCCCAGGCGAGATGCTCCTGTTCGCTGCGTTGTTCCAGCCATTTCTGCTCCGGCTCGGACAGGTTGACCGGCCCGATCCGAGCTCCAGAACCGGTGTTGGTGACCTCCTGCAGCTGAAGCAGTTGCTGCTCCAGGCGTTGTTTAAGTCGTTGGTTTTGGTCTTGATCGATGACCTGGACCACTGATCGCGCCACCAGAGAGGCGCGCTGCTGTTCGAGGGCGGTGCTGTCCTGAACCAGGACATCTTTCGGCGCTATGGCATCAAACGGGGCAAGCGATCCCGGCTGGAGTTCCGGTTTGATCAGCCAAGGCAGGCTTGAGGCTGCCGCCACGGATAGGCACAACAGCAGAACGACGAGGGCTTGCAACCGCGTCCAGCGCAGCAGTCGGCTCCCTGGGCCCTCGAGCCGTAGCCAGTTCCTCCTGAGGCTGCTCAGCCGTGGAACGCGAACCAAAAAGGACCCCGTAGCAGCTTCACGCTAGCTCTCTCCAGAGGGCATGCTGTAGGCAGTGGACTGAGATGCCATGGCCCTGCGTTTGGACGGCAAGGTGCTGGCAAGGGATGTGGAGCGTCGTCTTCAATCTCTGATCGAACAGCGTCTGGCTGAGGTGGGTCGACCGCCAGGGTTGGCGGTGCTTCGTGTCGGAGATGATCCGGCCAGCGCCGTCTACGTCGCCAACAAAGAAAAGGCTTGTGCTCGGATTGGTGTGGCCAGCTTTGGCGATCACCTCCCTGGCGACACTCCTGCTGCGGAGGTGCTTCAGACTATTGAACTGTTGAATGCCAACCCGGAGGTGGATGGGATCCTCCTGCAGCTTCCCCTGCCGGCCGGTCTGGATGAGGGGCCGCTGTTGATGGCGATTGATCCCGAGAAGGATGCGGATGGTCTGCACACCCTCAATCTCGGACGGCTGCTCAAGGGTGAACCGGGCCCGCGCAGCTGCACCCCCGCAGGGGTGATGGCGATGCTGCGCAGCAATGGAATCGACCCGGCGGGCAAGCGCGCTGTGGTGATCGGCCGAAGCATTCTTGTAGGACAGCCGATGGCCTTGATGCTTCAGGCCGCCAACGCCACCGTCACCATCGCCCATTCCCGCACGGCAGATCTGGCGGCGCACACCAAGGAGGCTGAGATTCTGGTTGTGGCGGCGGGGCGTCCCCAGTTCATCGGGGTTGACCACGTGAGGCCGGGTGCGGCTGTGGTGGATGTCGGTATTCACCGCAAGCCTGAAGGCGGTCTATGCGGTGATGTTCGTGCTGATGAAATCGAGTCGATCGCCGGTGCGCTCTCCCCTGTCCCAGGGGGTGTCGGGCCGATGACGGTCACGATGCTTCTGGTGAACACCGTGGTGGCGTGGTGCAGACGCCACAACATTGACCATGATTTGGACGATCTCGTGCCCTGATCGATTCAATGGCGCTGCACTGGCTGTTCCCAACACCCGTTCTGCAGGCGGATCTTGAACCGGATGCAGCGACGGCCGCAGCCATGCAGCAGCAGCTTGAACATTTCGACGCTCAGGTGTACCAGCACCCTGAGTTCAGCGATCGCAACAACCTCACGGGAGATTTGTTGGGCCACGCCGGCCTGGATCAGTTGCATCGCATGGATGCGTTCCAGTGGCTGAACGCTCAGCTATCCGTTTACGTGTCGGACTATCTCCGTGCGCTCTTGGGGAACGATCACGGCCTTGTGGCGCACATCCAAAAGGCCTGGCCTGTGGTTTGTGCCAGAAATGGCGGAACGATTGACCTGCATAGCCATCGCAATGCTCAGTTGAGTGCGGTGTTTTACGTGTTGGCAGATCCGGCGAATGAGAGTGGGGAGCTGGAATTTGAGGCTCCCGACGATTACTTCAGCCATGTGATGGCGATTCCCTATCGCGATGCCGCCGTCTCCGGTGGTGTTTTCGCGCCGAGGCCCCACCGGCTGTTGTTGTTCCCTTCGGATCTTCGGCATCGGGTGCTCCCTTATGAAGGCGAAGGTCCCCGCTATTCGGTCTCCTATGACCTGGCCATCACCACGGCGCCAGGGAAGGGACGCGAGATGCGAACACCCCATCCCATGGATTGGGTTCCACTCGGCATCAAGGACTCGGCCTGAGAGAATCCCGCCAGCCAGGGTCCACCCATGAGCGCCGAGTTTGATTTCAAGGCCTATCTCGGCAAGGCCAAAGAGCGGGTGGAAACGGCACTTGATGGATCCCTAGGTCCTGAGAGGCCGGAGTCCCTTAGGGAAGCGATGCGGTATTCGCTGCTTGCCGGTGGAAAGCGCTTGCGTCCAATTCTTTGCCTCGCCGCCTGTGAGTTGGCCGGTGGGGACGCGTCGCAGGCTCTGCCGACTGCGGTGGCGCTTGAAATGATCCACACCATGTCGCTGATCCATGACGACCTGCCGGCCATGGATGACGATGACTTGCGGCGTGGTCGTGCCACCAATCACAAGGTGTACGGCGAAGCCGTCGCCATCCTTGCCGGTGATGCACTGCTGACCCGAGCCTTTGAAATGGTGGCCCTGCGCAGCCCGGGTCTGCCGGCGGAGCGCTTGCTCAAGGTTGTCGGAGAACTGTCGTTGGTGGCCGGTGCACCTGGTTTGGTGGGCGGTCAGGTGGTGGACCTGGAATGCGAAGGAAAGGAGGTGGATCTGGAAACCCTCGAGTACATCCACCTCCACAAAACGGGAGCCCTATTGAGCGCTTGTGTCATCACCGGGGCCATGATTGGCGGCGCCGATGATGCCCTGATCAAGGCCCTGCGCATCTATGCGAGGGGGATCGGCTTGGCGTTTCAGATCATTGACGACATCCTCGACATCACCGCAAGCAGTGAGGTGCTCGGCAAAACCGCCGGCAAAGATCTCATCGCCGACAAGACCACCTATCCCAAGCTTCTGGGGTTAGAGGAATCCCGCCACAGGGCTGACGCGTTGGTCAATGAAGCGAAAGAATCGCTCCAACCTTGGGCTGAGAAGGCGGTTCCCCTGCTCGCATTGGCGGACTTCATCACCAGCCGCGACCGATGATCGAAGCCATTCCCTCCCACGCTGTTGTGCAGGAGGTGCTCGACAACAGTTCGCTGACCTGGGGTTTGATGGCCTGCGGAGTGGCCCAGTTGTCGAAGCTGTTCCTCGAGTTGCTGCTGCACCGCCGTTGGCGTCCGGCGGTGCTGATTGAAACCGGTGGCATGCCCTCCAGCCATTCCGCCCTGGTTACAGGGACGGCGGCATGTGTTGGATGGACCCTTGGCTTTGATCACCCCCTTTTCGCCCTTGCGGCGGTGGTGGCGTTTGTCGTGATGTACGACGCCAGCGGCATTCGCAGAGCCGCGGGTCTGACGGCGGAACGGGTCAACGGTCTGCCTGATTCGCTTTGGCCGGAGCCCCCTGCGAAACCGCTCAAGGAAAGCCTGGGCCACAGTCGGCTGCAGGTGTTGGTGGGCAGCCTGTTGGGCCCGGCCATCGCTTTGCCCGGCTTGGAGTATTTGGGATCACCGCTGCATCTGGTGGCCCGTCTTGGAGCCGGGCTGGGGTGACCGCAGCCGCCGAGCTCACCACTGATCAGCAGGCGGCGTCCGATGCCTTCGCGGCTTGGATCAATCAGCCCGTTGATGGCACGCCGTTTGTGCTCAGTGGTTTTGCCGGCAGCGGCAAGACCTTTCTCTCCATGCGCCTGCTGCGGCAGGTGGAAGCCAGCGGTTTGTGTTGGACCGTCGTGGCGCCAACCCACAAAGCGGTGGGCGTCTTACGCCAGGCCCTTGAGTTGGAGGGTCTCCAACCAACCTGGTATCCCTCCACAATCCATCGTTTGTTGCGGTTGAAGCTCAAGCGATCCGCTGACGCTGAACTCTGCGAACCCACAGAGCAGACAGCCATGGCCCTGGAGAACCTGGGCCTAGTGTTGATCGACGAAGCCTCCATGGTCGACAGTACCCTGCTGGGCATTGCCCTCCAGTGCGCCCATCCTTTCAAGACCCGTTTGGTGTTTGTCGGCGACCCCGCCCAGTTGCCACCGGTGGGTGAGACCAACAGTCCCGTGTTTGCGATGCAACGGTCTTGTTCTGCCACGTTGACCCAGGTGGTGCGTCATCAAGGGCCTGTGCTCCAGCTGGCCTCTGGTCTCCGGGAGGGTCGCCTGCCTTGCCAGATGCCGCCGCTGATGCCGCCGATTCGATCACCGCAGGGACAGGTGTGCAGCTTGATCCAACGGGAGTGGCTGGATCAGGCCCGGCGTGCTTTGCGGGAGGCCTCGGTGCAAGACAACCCCGATGCTGCACGCATCCTCTGCTACACGAACCGCACCTTGGATCGTCTTGTGCCCCATGCACGCCGTGCCATCCATGGCGAGATGGCGGATCAGATGCCGGTGCTGCCAG
>NZ_VTLD01000002.1:0-4231 GCF_020514285.1 Synechococcus sp. PH41509
GTAGGCCGTTGGAAGGAGAAGGATGCCAGACCAGCCAATGAATACGAAGCGGTCGCGCTTGAGCCAGTCATCGAGGACGTCGAACCATCCCCGCTGTGGCGCGCGTCCTACAGCGATCGTCATGAGAGGTGAACGGTGCGGAAAGCCGCAGGCTGTGGGATACGCCGCGACCTTAACAATCTTCAAGCGTCCTGCGGGGCTGAATTCACTGAGCTGAAACCCCTCGTATCGCTTTGTTTCTTAGGGATTTTTTCCTATTTCGACGCATGGGCCTTTCTGCGGTCAAAATGGCGCTTCGTTCTGGCTGGGTCATGTCCGCAGCAGTGCTCGAGCAAACCGTGCTCGGCTCCCGTCGTCTCTCTAATTATCTGGTGGCATCTGCCGTCACCATTGGCGGAGTGGGCTTCCTTCTGGCTTCGCTGTCGAGTTATCTCGGTCGTGATCTCTTGCCTCTGGGCCATCCAGCTGCTTTGGTGTTTGTGCCGCAGGGGCTGGTCATGGGGTTGTACAGCCTCGCTGCGGCGTTGCTGGCCACCTATCTGTGGTATGTCATCGGTGTGAATGTCGGCGGTGGCAGTAACCGGTTCGATAAGGACGCCGGTGTGGTGACGATTAGCCGTCGCGGTTTCCGCAAGCCCGTTCTGGTGGAGATCCCTCTCAAGGACGTGAAGGCCGTGAAAGTCGAGGTGCGTGATGGCTTTAATGCTCGACGTCGTGTTGCCCTGAGAATTCAGGGAAGGCGTGACATGCCACTTACCCGTGTCGGCGAACCGCTGCCTCTGGCGCAGTTGGAGCAGGACGGTGCTGAGCTGGCCCGCTTCCTTGGCGTCAATCTCGAGGGGCTCTGATCCGATGCGTCGTTTTCGTTTGTGGACGCTGCTGTTTCTCATCCCTCTGCTGGTGAGTTGCAGTCCCTCTCCGCGTGCCTCCGTCGTGACGGGCTGCGCTGATGCTCAGGCGGCCTGTCTGCAGGGGCTGGCCACCATCACCATGCAGACGAGCCAGGGCGAGTTCACGATTGAAGTGAACGGAGATGCTGCACCGCTCACCTCCGGAAATTTTGTTGATCTGGTGAGGCGCGGCACCTACGACGGAACGATGTTTCATCGTGTTGTTCGCGAGCCTGTTCCCTTTGTTGTGCAAGGGGGGGATCCGCAATCCAGCGATCGATCCGTTCCCTTGGGGCAGCTAGGAACGGGCAGCTTTGTTGACCCCGCCAATGGTCAAGCTCGGATGATCCCCCTCGAAATCAAGTTTCGATCGGAGACGCAGCCCCGATACAGCAGGGTCAGCACCAATCCCGCTGACCTGGATGGTCTGGAGCTGACCCATGAACGGGGGGCCGTGGCCATGGCCCGTTCCCAGGCGCCGGATTCCGCTAGTGCACAGTTTTATGTCGCTTTGCGCCCCTTGCCGGAACTGGATGGTCGTTACGCCGTCTTCGGCCGTGTCGTGGACGGCATGGATGTGGTGGATGCGATTCAGCAGGGAGATCGCATTACCAAGGCAGCTCTAAAGGAGTGAACTCAGGCCGGGACCCGGCTCTGGCTCGGGGACACCTTCAGCATTTCGGTGTTCACCCCTGAAGCCCGCTCGAGCGCCACCTTGCCGGTGCGGGCAATTTCGAGAATTCCGAAGGGAGCCATTAACCGTTCCAGGGCTACCAGTTTTCCGGGATCTCCCACCACTTCAAGGGTCATGGCTTCATCGGCCACATCCACGACCTTGGCCCTGAAGACCTGAACGAGTTCGAAAACAGCGCTCCGGGATGCTGCCGGTGCTGAGACTTTCAGCAGCATCAACTCCCGTTCCACAGCGGGGCGCTGGGTGAGGTCCAACACCTGAAGCACATTCACCAGTTTGTCCAGCTGTTTGGTCATCTGCTGGAGCGTCTGGTCATCGCCTTCAACAACCATGGTCAGTCGAGACTGCCCTTCCGCCTCCGCTGGACCGACTGCCAGGCTGTCGATATTGAAACCGCGTCGGGCGAAGAGTCCTGCGATCCGGCTGAGTGCTCCGGATTCGTCCTCAACCACCACCGAGAGGGTGTGTTTCATCGCCGCTGGTCGTCCCCTGCCGGTCTGGTCCTCCCAAGTTACGGTCCAGCCAGGGCAACAACACAGAAAGGAAGCGATCGGGCGCTTCGTCATGGGGGCAGTGACCGCAGCGATCCAGCACGCGCAGTACGAGTTGTGGATGCGTGGCTGCCAGGGATTCCCCGATAGCAAGGGGCACAAATCGATCCTGACGTCCCCAGATCAGAAGCATGGGGGATTGGAGCTGCTCGAGCAGTGCGGGGGCAGTGGCTCCTCTGGGGCGCTTCGACATGCCCAGGCTCATGCCCCGGAGGGCCTGAGCTGCCGTGCGCCTTCGGGCAGGACGGGCAACCAGCTGAAGCAGTTCTTGATCGGATTGGATCGAACTCCAGTAGGCCCCCTGTAGCCCGGCTTTGAGCAAACCTGTGCGCGCGATCAAGGGCACCACAAGCTCAAGAGGCAGAAGGTGCAGAACCAGCCAAAGCAGGCGCCGCTGCCAGCGCCGTCGCCAGGGCGAGCGACGTTTCGGTAGCGGTTGGATCAGGGCGGGGTCCGGTAGCGGAGCTGCAACTACCGCTTGCACCCTGTCGGGCCGCAGCACCGCTGCGGTGAGCGCAGTCAGGCCCCCCAAGGAGTTGCCGATCACCACCGCTGGTCCTTGAACCACTTGATCGAGGAACGCGCAGACCTGCTGCGCCCAGAGCCGGTTGTCCATTGGCCGCGCCGGCTGGGCGGATTGGCCGAAACCCAGCAGATCCAGGCTGTAGACCCGCCAGCCATGATCAGCCAATCGCGGCGCAAAGTGGCGCCAGTGTCCGCTGGCGGCGCCGAAACCGTGCAACAGCAGCAGAGCGGGTCCCGCTTCAGGGCCGCTGACGCGCCAGTGGCAGGGCCAGCCTCTCCAGCACCAGGTGCTTGGAACGCCCCACTCGGCAGTCTGGATGGCAGCAGACGGCACCCTTCTGACCTCAACCGATCATCACTATCGCGAAGGTCTGGCTGAGTTCAGCCTTGGCCCAGGGTTTTTCAGGCCTGAGTCACGCCCGGCACGCGATCTGTCGGTGTTGCTGGCCCGCCACCAGAAGGCAAGCGCAACGCAACCACTCCGTTGGCTTGATCTGATGGCCGGTTGCGGGGTCAGGGCGCTGCGCTGGGGCCTGGAGGCGTTGGGCAGCGATGCCGCTGAGACAGAGCTCTGGATCAACGATGGTGATCCGGATCGGCTGCCGCTGATCCAGTCCAATGTGCAGGAATTGGGGTGCTCAACGCGGCTCAGCGCGGAGGCGGCAGATTTGTTGCTTTATCGGTCGATCCTTCAGCGGCAGCGGTTCGATTTCATCGACCTCGATGCCTTTGGGGCTTCGGGGAGCTTGATTCAGCCGGTCCTTCAGGCTTTGCGCTTCGACGGCCTGTTGTTTCTGGCATCGACGGATGGCCGTTCCCCCACCGGTCATGACCGTGTTGGTGCGATTCGAAGCCTTGGAGCCGCAGCCCGCGTGCATCCCGCTAGCTGGGAAATGGCCCTGCGGCAGCAGATCGGCCTGGTGGCCCGGCAGGCCTGGCTTCTGGGCCACGGTGTGCAGCCCCTGTTCAGCTTCAGTGAAGGGCGCACCTTTCGCCTCGCCCTGCGCTTGCTGCGTCAGATCCCAGCGGGCGATGAGAAGAAGCTTGGGCTGGTGGCGCGTTGTGAACGATGCGGTGCTCAACGGGTGCAGCCTCTGCTGAAGCTCAGCGGCTGGCCTGCTTGTCATTGCGTGGACGGTCAGGGGAGGTGGAGCATCAGTGGCCCTTTGTGGATTGGTCCTCTGCAGGAAGAGCCTCTTTTGCAGCAGCTCATTGCCGATGCCCAAGACCTTGGTCTTCAGCAGATCAGCCCTGTCACCCTGCGCTTGTTACGGCGCCTGCAGGCGGATCTGGGGGATTGCCCCACGGTCTGGCCTACAGATGAGCTGGCCTCGCGATTGGGAGGCGGTGGGCCGCCAGCCCTCGCTCGACTGGTGCAGGCGCTCCATGCCGAGGGCTACCGCGCAAGTGCCAGTGGAGTCATGCCAGCACAGGTTCGAACCGATGCGGAATTGCCGCAGCTGTTACAGATCTGCACCAGCCTGCGGGGGGAAGGGATTTAAATGGGCGTGCGATCGCTTTGCCCAGACCATGGCTGCTGAGATTTTTGGAACTGCTGCGATCTTCTGGGT
>NZ_VTLD01000020.1:0-123383 GCF_020514285.1 Synechococcus sp. PH41509
CTGGGATTGACAAGTCAAGAACAACCATTGAATACAACGTATCGAAATTCGCTCTTAATATAGTTTTATCTTTTGGATCCATAGCCTTGCGGAGATGCATGAAAACACCCATGCCATCTGAACATGTTGCTTTAGCAATTTTTTTCAACGTAATCACCAAGGATTACTTCCGTTTCGGCAAATGCATAGTTGTCTGTATTAACAACGGCTATTGTTGAACTTTCTTTTTTAAAGGCAGGCTTGATATCAGAGCAATTTGAAGGCGCACTGCCTGCAAAACAGGAGCATTGGCGCTCATTGCCAATGAAGCTCCAATGGAAGTGCAAGACAAGCAGCAGACGCAATAAGGCCCTTTTTGATTTTCAATTTCATCTACTTTGTTTTGCTCACCCAAGTGTTCTAAGCACAAAACCCACTTTTGCCAATAAAGCTTGGTCAGCGGCAACTGCCCAATTGCTCCAGCTAGGGATTGGTGGCGCGGTCCTTATTCGGCATGGGGTGGAGTTGGCCACCACCCGGCTGGATGTCCACAACGATGTCCACGGCCTCGGGATGTCCACCGGGATGTCCAGGGACCCCTGAGCATTAGGAAAGGCGATCGCTGAGATCACCTGTCCTGGAATGGTTGAGGGGGCCTTCCAGCCCCCATGAGTCATTTGGGTGATGTAAACCATTCAGACCCTGTGGGGGCAAGAGGTTTACGCTAAAACTATTGTTAGCACTGTAGTCAGCGAAAGTCTGCGGTTGACTGCGACAGCCCGCGTCAGTAGTTTTGTCCTAAGAAATGTCTAGATCAGGTTGGCTGCTTCCTGGGAAGCCGGATTCAAGAACGCTGTCAGGACAGGGCGCCCTGGTTGGAACGTGGCCAATAACAACGGTCGTATGCAGCTCAAGCTGCGTGGCAAACACCTCGGTATCCCAAACCAGTCCACCAACCTCCCTTACCCCTGGGAGTCGTCCCACATGCAGGACGCTCTCCTGCTGCCAGTCCGGCGAGAACAGCGAATATCGCCAGCCAGATCAAAAGGCTCTAGACGAGCAGTTGCTCTGTTGATTTGGTCAGAACTGACAATCTATTGAGTCAACTATTAGGAATTAGATTCAAATCATTGTGATTATTATTTGATCGAATGGCGTTCATTTGTGAGGCCCTTAAGTTTCATTAAGAATACTCTTGACTCAAAGCCAAAATTTGCTACTACTACAATGAAAATGTGTAATTTGTCATGTCTATCGATAATGGCTTAGTTACTGACTGGTCAGACGAACAAATAAATAACGTTTTAGATTTCCAAGTTCAATCTGATAATGAAACTGTTTATTGGACTATGCCCACCTACGCGCCTCCTTCGGGCTATGAGGATTATAGAAATATAATTACAAGCACTATTGAAAGAATTGACGCACTGATAGACCTAGATTTTGTATATACTGATAATTTAGGGATATCAGTTCTAAATATTTATACTACAACTCAGCAGCCCGGTAATCCTGATATGGGCCTTTTCTCTCCAGAACCAACTTTTGCAAGGATTGATAATTATATCAGCACATCAGCAACAAGCCAGTCAAATACAAATACTTTTGTACATGAATTTGGGCATTATCTTGGGCTTGATGATATTGGCTGGGATAATCGATACGATCAGGTCGATTCGCTAATGTCTTACAATTCATCTTCTATCTTTCCAGGTGATTATCGGACATGGTATTCAGCTAATGATTTGGACCTTTTCTTTGATATTTGGGGGCTGGAGGATGATGAAAATTTTAACGAAATAGAAGGCGATTCTTCTGATGACTCACTTATTGGATCATCTTCTACCCATGATTTCTTGGTCGCGTATGATGGAAACGATTATCTTCGCGGAAATCAAGGCAAGGATAAATTGTTTGGCGGTGGTGGTAATGACGAGTTAAGAGCAGGAAACGGACGCGATGTGCTTACAGGAGGCGAAGGTAGTGATTCGCTTTACGGTGGATTTGGTCTTAATACGTTTGCAGAATCTCTTGATGGAGAAATAGATTCGCTTTATCTAAAGAGTGACCAATGGGCTTATAATTGGCTATATGATCAAGCTGGAAATAGTCCAAACGGTGAGAAGGCTGACAAAATTGAAATTCTTGACGCAGTTGATAAAATTTACATTCAAGGTGTCGAAACAGGCGCCCTTAGTTTTCAAAATGTGTCTCATTCCAGCAATTTGGGCGAGACTCTCGACGGAATTGGAATCTTCGCATCAGGCTATTTGGAGGCGGTTTATGTTGGAGGTAATTTGAGCATTTCTCAATTGAATTCGATGACCCAAGGGATTCTGTAATGCAATATAATGTTTTCAATAATAAGGATTCCTGCCCACCAAAATCAAAATATTTAATGCGGCACGAAAGATACCTTTGCACCAGCATTAATTAAAACGGAGTCCAGATCGCCGAGGGCAGATGGGAGGAGCAGGAAGGCGACGCAACTGATTTGACAGTCGCAACCTGATTACGACGCTTCACCGGCCCCTTGCGCCCCAGTGGATCTGGGGGCCTTCTTTCGCAATTTCAAAGGGCCGCTACTGGCCTCGTTGCGGGATATCTACTGGGACTCTCAAGCTGATCTGATTTCTCAACGCCGGTAGTGGTGGTTGGAGTGACCACGGAAGCCCTTCAGATCAGCGCACTGGAGGGGAGCAGATCGCCACACTGACGAGATGAAACGACTCCTGTTGCTCCTGTCACTACTGGTCGCGACACCTGCGATGGCAGACCTAGGTCCAGCAGACACACCAATCAAAGGTGAAACCTTTGTTGATCGCTACACCGCCTACACAGTCCCAGTACTTGATGCCTACTGCGCTCAGTGGAGGAACAAATGCACCGTTGAAATCACAGACGAGCACTTGATAGTTGATGGACAACACAAGGTCTATAAGGATCAACTGATCAAGACTTGGTACTACCTATTGAGTGGACGCGGCCCGTACTTCTATGTGGCCTATCAAAAAGACGATGGGGCAAGAGGAACAGCCCAATTCATCTTCACTAACGCAACTGCAGCAGGTGAGTTCTACAACCGCCTCCAGTTGCTCATGACCTCATGGCCAGATTCAATTCCTGCTGAACTGGACTGATCACCGCACAGGCGGAGGGCAGCATCGCCAGCCTATTCTAAGCATATGAACAAGCCTTGCGGAACCTTATGTCGTGGCAATTGGTGGTAGACCG
The DNA here is from genome assembly GCF_020514285.1 of Synechococcus sp. PH41509. Lineage (NCBI taxonomy): Bacteria > Bacillati > Cyanobacteriota > Cyanophyceae > Synechococcales > Synechococcaceae > Synechococcus > Synechococcus sp. PH41509. The sequence goes on from NZ_VTLD01000020.1 coordinate 3,214, forward strand.
CCTCTGCCAAGAGCCCCACATCCTCCGATGACAGTGGACAGGACTGATCAGAAGCTCAATAGAAAGACCCTGCTGATTGTTGTCTGGGCGTCCCTACTGCTATTCACCTTGTTCTCAGGCTCAATTGCTGGCTGACCCTGATGGCAAAGAATAAAAAACCAAAGAGAGCAACCCTCTTGGTCGTAGCACTTTTCTTATCTCTACTAACTTTGTTGTTTGAATCCTTCTGAGTGACTTTCAACGCACAGTAGGAGGGCAGCGTCTCCAGCTGGCAATCAGCCTTTATGGGTCACCACTGATCCAGAAACAGGATCTGTGACACCAAGCTCTGGAGATAGCTCCTCAAAGAAATCACGGACCTTGTTCAGGCGCTCAATCATTTGAGGACGGGCAATGACCAAGCTTTCTTCGCTTTCCCATAGGCCTACTAAGCAGTAGCTACGCTATCTGTCTTTCCCCAATAGGCATCCAACATACCCTCTGGATTGACCCATTCCTCAGTCTCTGCGATGAATTTTTCCTCGCAACCCTCCTTACAAAGCACACCGACGTTGTTGAGATAAGCAGCAGCCACTAGAGGGAAGCATCTGCAGTCACCCTTACAGGAGAAGTTGCATTGAGTGGTGATCTAACGCACAGGCGGGGCGCAGCGCCTTCAGCCGTTTTTTTCTTTTGGCAACAGAAAGCTGAGGTTGGTATCGAATCGCTCTGAATCGACTCGCGTCACTGGGGTATTTGAGGTGCGTCCCGTTCTGGATGGGCTCCGGACGGGACGCGGACCCATGTCAGCGGCAACTGCTGGGTCCGTCTGTCTTAGCGAAAATCGATTGCTCTTCAGCACACAGGCGGGGGACAGCGCCTCCGGCCCGCCTTCTGCATCGTCTGCCAAGCCTCAATCGCGTTGTGCCGCAGCATCCGCCGCCGAGTCATCAGTCATCGGCTGTGGTGGGCGGGGCGGAACGTAGCTGTAGGTCCTGATGGCTATCCACTGCGCATGCACGGTCGCCGTATCGGGCTTGAAGTGGCAGAGCTTCTGCTGCTGCTCGGAATACAGCCACCCTTCACCACCAGCCTTTTCTGGCGACTCGTGAAAGCTGCGGTCCTTGTTTGGCATACCTGAAGTAGTAGCCAGACTGGGTGGCATGCCGAGGCTTGTGAGATGAAACGGCTTTTGCTGCTCCTGCCGATGCTCTTGCTGGCTGCTTGTGAACCCGCCGCAGAACCGACAGCCGCTGAGGTGGCAGAGAAGCTTCAAGTGCAAATCAACGAACTTCTCGAAGAGGTGGACAAGAGCCTCGAGAAGGTCGCAGACCTTGACCTTGATGGCTTGTGCGCCAACAGCGGCAGGATCACCGCAGGGATGGATTTGCTTGTTCCTCGATACCGAGCATTTGCAGTCCTGATGGAGGAACTAGGAGATATGCAGCAAGCCTTACTGGCAGGTGGAGCAGCCAATCAGTTCGCAGTGGATGTCCAAAAAATCAGACGCGACTGCGCCACTAGGGTCGCAGCACCTCCAGCTCAATCCCAGCCCGCAGAAAATCAATCGACTGACAAAACAGCCTCTGACGTTGAAGATCTGGCCCCTGTGACCACTGCGGTGGAGAACCCCTTAGGAGCATCTACTGCTTCTGACTCAACCTCTCCCAGTACAACTCCCCAATCTCAAGGAGTAATTGTGGTTCCGCAATAAGCACAACAATCGAGCCCTAAAAACTCAGGCGAAGAGCAGGCGCTAGCTGTCCTCAGCCAGCTCAATCACGATGCGCCTAAGGAAAACGCTGTCTACTCGCCACTGGCATAAGCCCTGCAAAGTCTTCTGCAACCCATCAACGTCAAGCAGGGGTCTGGGCATACGTCGGCGACCGTGCCAATCAGCACGGGCCAGGAATGGGTGCACTGTTCCGCCGGGAGGACCCGCAAAGTCAGTTACGTCACAGCCGCGAACGGTGGACTCGGCGCCCCGTGCGTAAGTGATCCCCAGCCCGCACATCCAATCGAGCTGGCAGATGGCAGCCGCAACCGCACCAGGACTCCGCTGCGCTAGGAAACAGGGCAATGCGGGCGTCGCGAGTCATGGGTCAGTCGTGGCTGCCTTGAGTGTTCCCCACTGTTGCGCTGGTGATGCAGTGGCAACGCAAGACAGGCGTTTTGGCCTGTTATGTGCCATGTCTCGTTACCGCCCAAAGCCAGACGAACACTCGGAGAAACCAGGTACATAGCAGCGAACTTCTCGTTTCGCGTGTTCGGTCCCTTGGCGGTTTTCACCGTCACGGCCAGGTCTGTTGGCTGGCGATGGTTGTTTCGTCTTCAATTCAGCCTCAAATGTCTCCCGAAGTTCGTAACTGGGCCATCGTCGCCAAGGCAATGGAAGCAGCTGGTGCCACATCAAGTCAGATGTATGTCCGCGCCAAAGCATTGGCACAAGGCAAGCTCGACCCCATGCCCACCAGCGCCCCTGAAGCTCCATACAGCATTTCTGCAGCCTGAGTCATCACCGACTGATCAGCAGCCTTGCCATATCAGCAGGGCTGTAACTCCTTTACTTATCTCTAATGACCAATCATCACTTGTCAGTTGAGCAAAGGTTTCATTTGGAAGCAGCCTTTAGAGAGATCGATGGCTGCGAGGACATTGAAAAGCTCCGTGCTCTTACGAAGCAGATCATTACTGCACAGGAGAATGAAAAGGCATTTGCTCGCGAAGCGATGCAGCAGATCCGCAAGGAGATGGAAGCATCTGCCCAGCAGCGGTTCGGATTCAACTGGGGCCAGAAGTAAAAGCTTGGATTCGCTTGATCAAGTCAGTGACTTTCGCCAGCTTCCTTGGTGGTCCATGTAAAAAACCCCGCCATTGCTGACGGGGTGAAGTGTGTGAGGTTTTGTCGGGAGATGGATAGCGACAATCACAACGCCCCCTGCTTTTCCCTGCGGGTCTTGTATGGCTTTCAGTCCGAAGACCTCAGGCTTCCCGACATAGTTTTACTTAAAGCCTCCTAGTCGAATGCGTTCTTTCTCCGCCATAGCAGGGTTTGCTTCTGCCCAAGCCTTTACATTAGGATTTGCTTTTAGATATTCCTGCCAATTACAGCCATAGTCAGTTAGAGGGTCTTTGCAATCCATAACTGGTTGTATAGGCTTTGGTCGGCGGGATGGAGGCTGTGCTCTTGGCGCCTCAATCTTTATTGAAGGACCAATTGGTCGTAAAACGTCCTCAATCCATACCTGCAAATCTCGTTCAAACTCTCTTGCCCTGTCTGTTGCACCAGTCGACAAATATCTGGGCATGAAAGTAATTAACGCAGATCTCTTGCTACCTTCATCATTATCGTAAGTTATCGTGAAAGCAATATCATATTGATTTTCGAAGCAACTAGTAATAAACGGCATCAAAATTGCCCTTTGAGTGCATACACGATTTCTAACAACATTGACAAACTGATCCCTGTAAATTCCACCCATATTATTGACAACTAGCTTCCCATTTTTGAAGCTTACTGTGCATTTATCTTTATCAGCACCACATCTGGCTTTGTAAGTGCGACCTGTCGTCGTTTCACCTGATGGACCAGTAATGTCGGCACCCCCGAGGTCTGCTGTTGCAGGATTGGCGGAAACAAACGAAGCACCTAGCGCTGCAGCAAAGCCAGCAGTCACGAGCTTTTCGAGTTTCAGGTTCATTTGATTCCTGTGTGTTGTGGGACTCTCGATCCGTGAACACACCATCGCCGTTCCAGCTGGGAAACACCTCCCCCGTCTGAGGGATTTGTTAAGGCAATCTTCTCCCCCAACTGGGAAGGCAATAAAAAACCCCGCCATTGCTGACGGGGCTAAATGCAAAATAGTGCGAGGCATTGGAGGCTAATTTATTGGCTTACTGGTGTGACTGAAGAAATAAAAAGCCCCTGTGGTCGCATGGGCATTTAGGTTAAGTTCACCCAACATGTTTCATTCAGACCCCCCTCCACTCTTTACCCAGTGGCCTTCAATATTCGAATCAGGCATTAATTCTTTAGAACCTTACATAAAACCATGACAGTGGCCTTTTCCTCCACTCCAACAATCGTGCACCCTCACATCTCTGTTGCTTGGAGTTGATGTTAAGGCATTGATTACGGGTAGCTGTTGAACCGCTTTGCGCTGCGTTGTTGTGCTTGCACCACCAAAGCGAACTTTAATATCAGCTGAAACTCTGGTGTCGAATGCTTCGTCGTAGGAGACATTCACACCAGCCGTTAAACCGTTGCTGATCTCATAGGCCAAGCGTCCACGCACACCAGAACCATCAACTTCTTCTTGATCACGATGTTGGTAGTAATAACCAGCTGATGCTTTTAAAACTGGAGTAATGAAATAACCAACATCCAATCCATAGGTGTTCATTGCCCCACCGTAATAGACGCTATTGAGTCTCTGCTCGACATCACCCACAGGGATCAGTCCATAGCCGTTCAAGGTCCAGCTGTTTGAGACTGCTTCTGCATTCAGTGCAATCTGCTGGAAGCCGACGGTTTTCTTGTTGGTGACGTTCACGCCTGTATCGGCATTGCCAGATTTCAGTGAACGACTGTCGTAACCAGCATTCAGCCCATACATCCAGCTGCGGGCTCCATTCAGCCAGCGCTAGCCAAGGCGTGTGGAGGTGGAGAAGCCACCAGCGACATCGGTGTTGATGATGCTGCTCTCACCATCGCGGTCACCGAAGTGGGCGTTGACCAAGGCATCGAGATACCAAACGCTGTTGTCTCCAACAGACAGGGGAAGGAACCCGCCAATACCTGCTTGGTTCGGTGTTCCTGCTCCCTGCAGTGCGCCCTGGAAGCCAATGGTCGGCTTGACCACATCCTTGAGGCTGATACTCATCACATCCCCAAGGTCTTCTGCGGTGCCGTCCTGTGCCTTGGTGGGCAACGGAGCGAGAGCTATGGCAGAAGCCAGAAGCCCAACGGAAAGACGGCGGAGCATCGGACAGGTTCGATTCCGGAAATGATGCCGTCGATGTGGTCAGTCGTCACGTAGTGCTGTTACCCAGCCTCAGGAGCCCAGCCCATTTCCTTCTGCCAGGTGGGTGCCCAGAGCTTGCACCGCTTCTTTAGGTGCTGTCCTTGCTGCAGCTGTTTCTGCCTGAGGTTGCAGCCAACCATCGTGTGGCAGTGCTGGTCGACGCCGTAGGTGAAGTGCTGGCAGGTTTTCAGCAGAAATCTCTGAACCCGCTTTACGTACACACCAGGACGCTGATTCCCCCCATACCCCTTCGTTCTAGGGCTCAGCAGAAGCTTCCAGAAAGGGGCCACTTGTTGCCAGCCCACGCGATGCAACTCCTTCCAGAGCTGTTCTGCAGCGTCCCAGCACAGGTGAACACGTGTCTTGAGTAGTGATGGCTCAACAGGGATTGGGCCACCCTATTGAGAATGACTGGCTGTCTAACTGCTGGTCTAATTGATAGGAAGGCCATGACTGGGTTTCTCTGGTTCCAAGAGAACTGGGTAGCGCGATAGATCGCTCATTGAGCCACATTTAAAGGGTTGAACAGGGTCAGCGCCGCTATCGCTTGCTCCTTATGTTTCTCATACATCTGTCAAGTTTTCCTTTTCCAGCCAATCACAAAATTATCAATTTAAACTAATTAGAAATGTACATCCACTACAAGCCACAAGTAAAGATTAAAGATGGTGCAGCAACACTGGACTACAAGTCACTGACTCAGCTTGCACTTGCCACTCCTGTCCCAAGTCCTCAGGGTCAGAAGAGGCGCAACGAGCTTCTTCAGTCAAAGCTCCACCAAGCCTGATCCGCGATCTGAGTTCGGCCTATGAGAAGGTCAACTGATGGACAAAACCTTGAACAGAGTCGGGCTTGTCTAACTTTTGTCTAACTACTGTAACTACTAAGAACCCTGTCCTGGAAAGACAGAATCGGGATGCTCTTCCACGGGCCAATTTTCGTTGATCCCACCGACGACAAGCTCTTCGATCTGCACCACGTCGGAATCCAACTGGCGTAGCGCATTGATCAGCACGTCAATCGCGACACCATCCGAGGTCCCGAGATCCACCCAGCAACGTCCCCATTCCTGCTGATACTCCAGTTGCCCCATGTTGTGCATCAGGGCCGGCATCGCCGACTCAGCAGCAGCATCGTCATAGGTCATCCAACTCAGATCAGCCCCTGCGTCATGGACCTGAAGGTTCTCGGCATTGAAGCCACCGAGACGTCCGATGACATACCAGCTATCGAACACACCATCGACATAATTCCGCTCCCCTTGACTGGGTGGTTCCGAGAATCGAATCCACAACCAGCAATTGAAGGGATCGACTTCACGAAAACGAATGTCCATGGGGCCATCGCGACAGCTGCATCATCGTTCAAGCTGATCAAATGCTCGAGCTATCAGGCATCACCTATGCACCCGCGACGGCTGGCGCTCGCATCCTGGACGGTGTCAGTTTTCAGACGCAAAAGGGACGACCGCTTCTGATCGCTGGAGCCAGTGGATCTGGCAAGACCTCGCTGTTGGAGATCATCAGCGGACTGGCGTCGCCAACATCCGGCAGCATCCACTGGAATGGCAGTTCCATGAAACGCCGGCAGCTTCGCTGGCTTTGCGGCATCGTCTTCCAGTTTCCGGAACGCCATTTCCTCGGCCTGAGCGTCGCTCAGGAACTGCGTCTAGGGCATCGCCGACTCGGCCATGAGCAGGAAAACAACGTGCTAGCACGCGTCGGACTCAGCCAAATCGGAACCACGACGGCTCCGGAACGACTGAGCGGCGGTCAACAACGGCGGCTCGCCCTTGCCGTTCAAATGCTCCGAGGAGCTGAAGTTTTGCTGCTGGACGAACCCACCGCAGGCTTGGATTGGTCGGTCCGTCGCGACGTGCTCGATTTACTCGCCAACCTGGCCCATCAGCAAGTGCTGATCGTGGTCACCCACGAACCTGAGCTCTTCCAGGACTGGGACTGCCAGCGACTGCGCTTGCAGGGCGGTCGGCTCGAACCGATGACTACATTGCCCTGAGCTTCCGAGAGGACATGGCCGACCGGCTGGTACGCGCAACAGCCGCTGAAGGCGGTATCCGGTTGGTCGCCGTCTCAACAACAAACATCCTGCGGGAGGCAAGGGAGCGCCATGGGCTGTCGTTCCTCACCAGCGTGATGCTCGGACGGGCCATGACTGCTGGCCTGATGCTGGCCAGTTCGATGAAGGTTCGCCACGCACGGGTGAATCTTCGTTTTGGCTCAGACGGACCGATCAAAGGCTTGATGGTGGATGCCGGTCGCAATGGAACTGTTCGCGGCTACGTCGGAGAGCCTGCTCTTGAACTCGATCCCATCAAGGACGAGACAGGCCATTTCAGCTTCAACTTCAAGGAGGCTGCTGGCACCGGCTATCTCCATGTCATGCGTGACGACGGGAAGGGTGAACCCTTCAACAGCACGGTTGAGCTGGTGAGTGGTGGCATTGGCGAGGATGTTGCCTCCTATCTGCTGCACTCCGAACAAACCCCTTCCGCCGTGTTTGTGGGGGAACAGATCAACAGCCAAGGCATCCATGCCAGTGGTGGGCTCCTGGTTCAGATCCTTCCCAAAGCTGCCGAAGAGCCGGCGTTGGTTGAGCTGATTGAACAGCGTTGCCGCGAAATTTCAGGGTTCAGTCAGCGGCTTGCCGAAAGTGGCGACCAGCTTGAGGACCTTCTTCGGGATGTTTTTCCAGACCTTGATCCCAAGCCCCTCGATGACGCCGAAGCAAGTCAGGAACTTCGTTTCTTCTGCCCCTGCAGCCGTGAACGCAGCAAGGCTGCTCTACTGCTGCTGGGCAGGCAGGAGCTCTCTGATATGCGTGACAAGGATGGAGGAGCCGAGCTGACCTGCCATTTCTGCAGCAACCGCTATGACGTCAGTGCTGAGGAACTGCAGGAGTTGATTGATGCGTTACCGGAAGCCGCCTGAGGCTTAAGCCAGAAAAAGAGCAGCAGCCCATAGCAAGAGTCCAGCCGGCAGTGCTTGGATCTGAAGAGGACTAAGCGCCAGCTGCTCGAAAGCGGTGGGAGACAGCGCCAGATTCAGCAATGAGCCCGCAGCCAAACCAATGCTCAGCACGAGCAACGTCCATCCCAGGGATGCCAGCGGGCGACGACCACGGCGGATCTGACTGAGGAACACACCGATCGTGGCCAGAGCAAGGACAAGCTGAATGCTGGCGGCAGAGATCACCAGAAGAACGACGGCGATGATCCCGGCGATGATTCGCACTGAACGTCCCTGCCCCTCCACCAGGGCCCAGTCAGGCTTGAGGCCAGAGAGAGATTGGGAGGGATCCGGCAACTTGTTGCGGAGGTTCGCAAAGACATTGGTCATCGGAACCTGGGCAGGCAGCGAGGGCAGCGATCCTGCGGATGCCTCCCGCTCAGATGCTGTTGCTGCTGCTGCACTGACTTGACCTTGCTGACGGTCGCGGAGACGTGCCATCAAGACAGCGTCATAGGCCGCTTCGATTTTGGCCCTGGCCTGATCATCTCCTGAGACTTCGGCCAGACATCGGACCTTGGCTGCTTGAACCTGCTCGAAACCAGCATCACGACTCAGGCCGAGACGGGCGAAAGGATCATCCGAGCTTGCGTCGGGACCAGATTCACCAAGGGCTGCCATCGCGTCGATCCGGTTCTTCAAGTGAGCGTATCGGGGACCGTTCAGAACAGGGGCGCACCGTGACGAAAACCTTCGCTTCGCTCTAGCCGGCTGCGGCAACTGAGGGCATCCACGCGGTTCAACCAGGAACGACGCTTGATCAACGGCATTTGTGGAGGCAGGTGGTAACCCTCGAGCATTTCCACTGATTCGTCATCGCCGCGAAAACACACGTATTCCGTGCCACCGTCAGCGTTGTTCTTCAGCAGCCAGAACGTACTCACGAGAGTTGTCGTCGCAGCACGATTCTGGCGAGCGGGACGCGCAGGTGTGGGTGAGGCGACCCACTGCGGACAACGACGCAATGGTCAAAGACTGATCGGCTCCACTCCACTCACCACCGGGGCAACACTGCTGAGTTCAAGGTCGGGATGATCCTCCTTGAGTTGGTTGAGATTCCACTCGTTCTTGAACAGCAGAACAGGACGATTCCAAGCATCGCGGACGGCTTTGCAATTGAAAATCCGACCCACCTTGTCGAGTTCGGTCCATCCTCCGTTGATCCAACGCGCGACCTGGAAACCCATTGGCTCCAGACGAGTTTCCACGCCGTATTCATTTTCGAGCCGGTGCTGAACAACCTCGAGTTGAAGTTGTCCGACAGCGGCCAAAATCGGATCCCGCTTGCTCTCATCCGTGTCGTAGAGGATCTGCACGGCCCCCTCTTCCCGAAGCTCGTTCACCCCTTTACGGAAATTTTTGAATGCCGAAGGATTGGGGTTACGCAGCCAGCTAAAAATCTCCGGACTGAAACAGGGAATGCCTTCATATTCGACTTTTGACCCCACATAAAGTGTGTCTCCAATGGAAAACATGCCGGGATTGTTGAGACCGATCACGTCTCCCGGATAAGCATCCTCGACAACGGCTCGGTCTTGACCAAAGAGCTTTTGGGGTCGGGAGAGACGAATGGCCTTGCCCGTACGGGCATGCTTCACCGTCATGTCCTTTTCGAAACGACCACTGCAGACCCGGACGAAGGCCACACGGTCGCGATGCCTTGGGTCCATGTTGGCCTGGAGCTTGAACACGAAGCCGCTGAAACCCTCCCGCAGCGGATCCACCAGGCCGTCGCTGCTGGATCGGGCGATGGGTCGTTGCGCCATCTCGAGAAAGGCATCGAGGAAAGGGCGAACCCCAAAGTTGGTCATGGCTGAGCCAAAGAACACCGGAGTGAGCTCACCGGCATGCACCATCTCAATATCAAGCTCGGCTCCAGCCGCATCCAGCAATTCCATCTCCTCAATGGCCAGGTCAAGGAGCTCGGCTTCCACCAGATCCCGCAGTTCTGGATCCTCCAAAGAAAGGCGTTGCTCGCTGGCTTGCTTACCTCGCTCAGCGCGAGTGAACAGAACCACTTCACGGCTGCGACGGTCGATCACACCGCGAAATTGCTCTCCACTGCCGATGGGCCAGTTCACGGCCCAGGGTGTCAGACCTAACTCCGACTCAATCTCATCGAGCAGGGTGAGCGGTTCCCGACCCGGTCGGTCCATCTTGTTGATGAAGGTGAAAATCGGGATCTGACGCATGCGGCAGACCTCGAACAACTTCCGGGTCTGAGGCTCGAGACCTTTGGCAGCGTCCTCAAGCATCACGGCGTTATCTGCCGCCGCCAGGGTGCGATACGTGTCTTCAGAAAAATCTTGGTGACCTGGGGTATCCAGGAGATTGATGGTGGTGGCGTCGTAATCGAACTGAAGCACCGTTGAGGTGATGGAGATCCCTCGTTGTTTCTCCAGTTCCATCCAGTCGGAGGTCACCTTGCGCTGTTCACCCCGCGCTTTCACGGCACCGGCCTGCTGAATGGCACCTCCATAGAGCAGCAATTTCTCGGTGAGTGTCGTTTTTCCCGCGTCAGGGTGGGAAATGATTGCAAAGTTGCGACGGCGATCCACCGCCGAGGCCAGAACTTCGGTCAGATCGCCATCGGTGGTCACTTGACTGCCGCTCATCGGATTTCAGGAGTCCACTAAGCCTGACACCACCAGATAACGGTCGTCCTCCGCGACCACCGCCAACTGGTCGAGACCCACAGTGCGGAGCTCCGCGGTGACCTCCTGAGGTTCGAAGGCCGCTGCCAGAGAGGCGGCGAAGTCGTGCTGCAACACCGGTGGAGCAGACGGAAGGTGTTTCAACAACAGTTGCTGGACCTCAGCAGACGACGCCGGCCGCCGAAGATCTCGATGAAAAACTCGGCAACCAGGAGCAGCCAAGCCTCGGGTGACCTTCCAAAGAAGGTCGGGTTGATGCAAGTGATGCAACAGGCTGTTGCTGACAACCAAATCAGCCTTCCCCAGAAGTGTTCCTTGCAGAACCTCCTGCAGGGTCAGACAAAGGAACGAAATGTCCACGCTTTGCCGCTGCGCCCGTTCGCGGGCCAAGACCAGCATGGCTTCTGCACCATCAATGCCAATGATTCGTGCATGAGGAAAGAGTTCGGCAAGGCGAAGCGTGATGTTGCCCGGTCCGCAACCAAGATCAACCACCAGCGGCTCGGGCGGCAAAGGTGACGTGCGATCGATGAGCTGCTGGACCCCTTCAACAGTGGCGCGATCGCCTGAACTGAAGTCTGCGGCGGCATAGGCCTGAACCTGCGCTTCACCGTTCATCAACTCAGGCTCTAAACACCGCCGCATCATTTGCTGCCGATTCAGAGGCCAGTTTGAACGGGACACTGTTGATGGTGGTGAAGAGACCTTGCTCCCACCATTGGTGGCGTTAGGGTTTCGCTACTTGTCCTTTGAGCCAGCACCGCACGTGACTCTCACCCCAAACCGTGTGGAGACCTCTGCGGGACCTGTCGCCGGATTCGGCGACTTCCCCGCAACGGCACCCGCTGCCAACCCGGTCTTCTACCGCACCTACAGCCGGAAAACCCCTGGCGGCCGCGAGAGCTGGAGCCAGGTCGGCAGCCGAAACCTGGAAGGTCTCCGTGAGCTGGGCAACCTCAATCCCGAGGAAGTTGCCCTCTTGGCACGCATGCAAGCCGAGAAGAAAGCCCTTCCCTCAGGCCGTTGGCTATGGATCGGTGGGACCAGGTGGATCGAACAGCCCGAGAACTTCTCCGGGTCATACAACTGCACCTCCACCAACCTCGTGGACTGGAAGGCCTTCAGTCTGATGATGGACCTGGCGATGATGGGCTGCGGTACTGGCGCCATCATTGAGCCGCACCTGATCGATCGGCTTCCCGTGGTGCGCAACACCCTCGAAGTCCTTAGCGTCAGCGACATCGGTATTACACCAGCAGGTGAGCGCCAGGACGCCTGCACCCACAGCATTGATGGCAACAAGGTGACCATCAAGGTGGGCGACACTCGCCGCGGCTGGGTGGACAGCTATCAGCTGATGCTCGAGCTCAGCAGCGATGAACGCTTCAACGACGATCCGATTCAGATCGTTGTCGATCTCAGCGATGTGCGCCCCGTCGGGGAAACCCTGAAAGGCTTCGGCGGCATGGCCAATCCTGTGAAGTTGAAGGATCTCTACGCTCGTGTGGCCCGCCTGCTCAACAAGGCCAAGGGACGCCGCCTGACTTCGGTGGAGTGCTGTCTACTCATCGACGAAGCCGCTGTCACAATCGTGGCCGGCAACATTCGTCGCAGTGCTGGCATGCGTCAGTTCTCTGCCGATGACTTGGCCGCTGCTTCCTCCAAGGACAACCTCTGGCAGCAAGACGAGGACGGCAACTGGCGGATCGATCCCGAGCGTGATGCGCTCCGAATGGCCAATCACACCCGCGTCTACCACACCCGTCCCAGCAAAGAGGTGGTTCACGCGGCAGTGACCAAGCAGTTCCAATCCGGGGAAGGCGCCATCCAGTTCGCCCCTGAAGCCATTGCACGCTCCAATGCCGATCTGCTCAGTACCCCTGAACTGCGCAGTGAGTTCATCGAGATTTACTGCGACCAAGGTCGCGAGGAGGCCGGTCGCTGGCTAGCCGATAACCACGGCCCCATCGGAACCGAGGAGCTAGAGCACCGCCTCAGCCGTTATGGGCTGAACCCCTGCGGTGAAATCCTCGGTGCCGACTTCCACTGCAACCTCGCCGAGGTGCATCTCAACCAGATCGACCCCAGTGATGAGGAAGGACAGGCCGACGCCTTCCGCGCTGGAGCCCTGTCGGTGGCCTGTCTGCTCAACCATCGTTTCGAGGTTGACCGTTATCGCCAGAGCCGTGAGTGGGACCCGATCGTGGGTGTCAGCTTCACGGGTCTGTTCGACTTCTTTGTGCATGCCTTCGGATCTGAATGGCTGCGCTGGTGGGAAGCCGGACGCCCTGAGACCGAGGAAGGCCTTCGCTTCAAGGAGCAGGAAGCCGCATACCTGAGCCGCTGGAAAGAGATCGTTAATCAAACGGTGTGGGACTACTGCGACCGCCAGGGCCTACGGCGTCCCAACCGCTGCACCACCGTTCAGCCTGCAGGCACGAAGAGCCTGCTCACCGGAGCAGCCCCTGGCTGGCATCCCCCCAAAGCTCAGCGCTTCATCCGTCGGATCACCTTCCGTAAGAACGATCCTGTAGCCATGGCTTGCATGGACTACGGCTACACCGTCGTGCCGTCTCAGTCCGACAAGGACGAGGACGGTCGTTTGCTGAACGATCCCTTTGATCCCCGATGCACCGAATGGTTGGTGGAGATCCCGACCGAGGTGAGCTGGGCGAATCTGCCTGGAGCTGATGTCGTGGACATCAATGGCTTTAGTGCCATGGCTCAATTCGATTTCTACATGCAGGTGCAGCGGAATTACACCGCTCACAACACCTCAGCCACGATCGAATTCAGGGAGCACGAAATTGAACCCTTGGCCGACGCTCTGCATCAGGCGATGGAGAACGGAGAGGGCTACATCTCTGCGGCACTCCTGGCCCGATTCGATGCCAATGCCACCTTCCCCCGCTTGCCTTTTGAGCCAATCGATTTGGCAACATATGAGGAGCTGCAATCAGCTGTAGTGAAGCGTCGCGTGAGCAATGATTTCTTCGAAGCGCTGCAGCGTTACGACCAGGGTGAACTGACCGAAGCCGGGCCGGCCGGCTGTGATTCCGACAAATGTCTTCTTCCTCTGGCCAAGCCTAAGAGCTGACACCTCATCACGTCCCGATACAGTTGTCAGGTGTCCTGCGGGGCACCTGACACCCTCTGGAGAGGTGGTCGAGTGGTTTATGGCTCTGGTCTTGAAAACCAGCGTGTCTTCACGGGCACCGTGGGTTCGAATCCCACCCTCTCCGCTCTAATCACAAGAAAGCTCAGTCACTGACTGGGCTTTTTTAGTGCTAGTACCCCAGCAAGTGCAGAAGCGCCTTTTGCGGTCATCCGCAACGCTTGCTTGATCGCCAGAACGAACGTCCGCTGCTCATCATCCCCACCGCGGCGACTTCACGCATCTAAGAAATTTGGCCGCTTAGCCGCTATTGCCACCAACCAGCTCCATAGCTATGAGTACACATGTACTGCGACATAGGTGAGAAATGTCAGTTGATCACAGCATCCTCAGCGTTAAAGCTGACGCTCCATTCCTGTTTGTCCGCCCTGGGCACTTTGTGATCGTCGGCGGTGACCACATCAAGCAGGGTGATTGGTGGATGGGACAGGTGATTTTCTGCGAGGGAAGTGCTCGGCACCCCAAGGTCCCATCCCTGTTCCAAGTGGCTGACGTTGATACAGGCATGATCAAGTGGATCAATGCCGACGAGGTGACGGACGTGATTTGGTCGATGGATGGGTGGCCTAGCAGCACTCCCATTGACGAAAAGCACATGGCATGAGGTCACGAGAAACGGGCCTTCTCCGACCAGCCAGAGGTTGATTGATGATGAGGTGATAGTTCACGCCCTTGCCGCTGTGGTGCTTGGTGATGTACGGCTGGCAAGCCCTTTGAAATGTTCAGGATTGAGACCGCGAGCATGAACTGAAGCCGCAAATTGACCACCGGAGAAAGAGGTCTTTCCATGCGCGGTGTCCAAACACTGATGGCCACGCCACGGATTGGCCTCAACAGCAATTCAGGAGATCCTGCAGACTCCTGCTGATGCATGGGTTGGCTGTGCTGGGTGAATCGCGTCTCAGTGCAACGGAATGGCGTTTTGCACTGACGTCATTTGCGGCCAAGGTGGCGCTTATCTGGTTGCTCGAGTTGGCGTTCTGCGAATGGGATCCGGAAAGGCGGGTTTGCGATCTGGTGGAGAAGGGTTCCCTCCCCTGCCTGATCACGTAGGCAGTTAAGGATTTTCTGCTGATCCCGCCACTCAGACGACGCTGGCACCGTTGATGGCAAGACAAGCCACCGCCTCATCTGTTATTCAACTGCTCAACCTTTGCTCAACCTTCCATCAGGAGAGTCCCCGGCGAGCAGAATTTCAACCAGAGCAGGGATTGAAAGCCTGCCGTAAAGCCAACGGACCTCGGGAAAGGGGTCTACCGAAATGCTGGTGAAGCATCAAAGAAGTGTTTGTGGTCGACGGTGATGCACCACCGGAGCGATTCGACCACGAGCACACCTTGATATGCATCGAGGTAACTTGAGATACACCACTAAATTTCTTAAGGAAGATCGGGCTTGACTCCAGCAGAAACAGAAGTCAAATCTCAGAGCTCGTCAGGCATCTCTCTACCCTGCTTCCAAGCCCACTTGGCAGCTATGGCGCAACGAAGCTGAGCCGATGAGTACGGAATTTCGTTGAAGACGGGGACAGTTTTTTCGACATTCACAAATTCCGTTCAAGTCTCGAAATGATTCCCTCCTGGATGGCCTAGGCATGGTCGACTGAGTAGAGGGACTAGGCGGTATGCAGAATCAATCCGTCAGCAGGAATAATCAGCCTTGCGGGGGGATCACAACAGAAAAAGATCTACGGAGAACTGACTGGTAAATAAAGCTTATGGGTAGGCCATCCGTGCGACTTCTGATTGCCGAAGTCATGGTCCGGAATCGCTTTTTGCGATTAGACCGTAGCGGACTCAAAAAGAGGAATAATGCCAACGGTTAACTTGAACATGGCAAAATTCAGAACGATTATGTTTTTGAGCCATGAGTTGGCTCAACACTAAAAGGCCGGACGGTCGATGCTGCTTCCGTCAAAGTCAAAGATGTAAGCCGAATCCTCGGTCACCAATTCGCGTATTTCCTGGCGGGGGATATAGAGCAACTCAGTCTTGCCGGCTTTGCAGGCTTCTGCGTGTCGGCAGTAGTAACAGGCATAGCCAGCACAGGGTTTCTCTACCCTGGGGTCTTGATCGACGCAATGCTCTTCCATCAAGGAGCGCACCAGACGACAACAGAAATGTTGCTTTTGGATTTCCATCAACGTGAAATCCCTCAATACATCTTGCATGCTGCGATTCACCGAGGCGCAATACGCTTTCAGCAAAGTGTGCTCTGATTCGGCCATTTTGACGTTGACCACCTTGTCAGCCTGAATTCCAGCCGCACCCATAGCCTCTCCAAGACTTTCAAATACACTATAACGACGATACGCTGGCGTTCAATTTCCTTTTGGGAAGCAGACCCAACTGAGCACAATCAGAGATCATTTGTCAGACAAGAAAAACGAGAAAGTCGACTGCGAATTGCTGATTAAAAACGGAATCTGTCCTGTTAAGCCTCTCAGGCAACGAAACAAATTAACCGGCGTTACCCTTGCGTCGCCAGAGCGATATTCTGGGAAGAGAGATACCTACCAGGTTCGTCATCAATTCCAATCCTTTAAGCCAAATAATTAACAAGAAGAAGTAACACAACCTTCTTGTTAATTGCTTGCAGGGCTTTGAATCGCTGCGGTCAACTCAAATCAGACCAATATCGCCAAATCAAGCTTGATCCATCACTCAAACCCAAGCTTAAACTTAAACTCAAAAGCAATCGCAACCACTGGAATTCTGAACTCCCTGATCTTGCTCTTCAATTGACATATTACTCCGGCAACATCATTGACGTGAAAACATAGACGCCGATCCAATCATTTGTCACACAGGCTTTTCATACCATCCAGAGGCAAGCTCATCTTCAATCCTGGAAATACTGCATATAACGCTGAAGAATTCATACTTGAAGATTTTTTGACATTCACAGCAGGGCGCAATTTGCCTTCAAAGCCTTATCGACACGGAGACACTTAAAGGGCGAGTCCCCCCCTGCTCAACGACACAACACGGCAGAGCCGGTCTTGGTCGAAGCGGCACGACCAAAACCCAAAACACTCCAGAGCAGCTCACAAGCCACTTGTAAGTTACCCAGCAGTTGCTTGCGAGCAACTCTTGAGCTACTCTTGGATTGATTCGGCAGCACACGGGTCATGATCAAAACCTCCACCCGCGAGACCCAGGTCAAGCTCACGGTCTCCGTTCCGCCGAGCCTTCATGTCTTGCTTCGTAGCTGGGCCTTGTGTGAAGGCCGAGAGCTCACCAGCGTTGTACTTCAGTGCGTTGAGCTCTCGGTGCGCCAACTCAAGAGCAATGGCTCCATTCCAGGTGCAGCCATCCGTGCTTACGAAGGCGCCTGTGATGAACGCTTGGCCGTGGGAGGTCTTTGATCGTGCAAATCGATCGGATGGAACAAGCTCTTCAAGCGCCGGTGATGGAAGCGGTGATTGCACTGAGCGAACGGGTGCAAACGCTTGAGGTCAATCCCGAAGGTCGAATCTTCACCGCTTATCGCGCTATTGATCAGACTCTCACCTTGGGGTATTGCGACAACATCGACGCGATCGATCAACAGCTCCGCGATCGTGATTTTGTGATCCTTGCCAGTCGCAGAGGAACGCGTCGTGAACAGCGGTTGCTGCTGCTCACCCTCAAAGAAATTGGAATCTCTGGCAGCTATAGCGAGAACTGCTTTATCGCTTCAGCCAACACATTGAGTCATCTCAAACACCTTGGCTGGCCTCTTGGCCGCTTGAATCAGAGCGTGAACCACAGCAAAACGCGCAAACGTTTCAACCCTGAGCGCTGATTAAAGAACGACAGCGTTGAACCAACGAGGCCACGGAAGCTGGATCGGACGCAGCTCGATCACCTGCGTCCATGCCCCGATACAGGTCGGCAACGGCCCAGGCCTTGGAGGCCGGTTCGTCAAGGTGACGAGGAATGAGATGCAAGTGAAGGTGCTGAGCTCCCTCGCCAAAGGCAATGGCATAAACGCGTTGGCACCCGGTGATCAGCTTCACGAGATGGCTGGCATCTCTCACTGCCCGACCCCAGTCTGAAGCCTCCGCTTCAGAGAAATCCACAGGTCCGGAACAGTGGCGTAGTGAATCAAGCAACAGCCAGCCGGGGAGGGGAGCTGGGTCAGGGTGATGGCGCAACACCCAGAGTTCAGATCGCTGAATTTCATATCGCTGTCGGGCTGCAGGGTCGGCATGCAGCTGACAAATGGCACAGGTTTCCAAAGAGCTGGTGTTCAACGGTAGACGGTTCAACGGCGCACGGCTCCACGACCGTTGCCGATCAAGCCGAAGTCAATGATGAGTCCGATCAAAACCACCAACAGACCACTAAAAGAGGAGACTCCTCCAAACGACGCCTCAGCCCAGCAATACCCAAGAGTTGTTGTGGGAAGAAACAACAGGCCAAGAACGGGAAGTACTGGATTCGGGATGCTGGTTCCACTGAATGGCTGCAGCACGAAGCTGCTGTTGATCAACCACATCAACACCAAGACAAGGCGTGGTGCAAGCAGGCCAATTGCCGCCAGAAGACACATCGCGGTTAAGACGCTGAGACATCCATAGCTCCGTCATCAGAGCAAGACAGCCTCACCAGCAGAAGATTCAGATTTCCAAGGAACAATTCATCGCTAATTCGAAGGGAACTGAAGCTTCCGGCAGCGAGAGAAGGGTGCTGGAAAGCGTCGCCAGGTCACCGGGTTGGGTCATTTCAGCCGGTTGCACCGCCGTCACCGCCCGAGCCATATCGGTGTTGACCCAACTGGGGCAGATCGCAGTCACGCGAATTCCCTGATCCCAGCCTTCATTGCGCATGCTTTGGCAAAGCGCCATCAAGGCGTATTTGCTGACGGGGTATCCCGCCATTCGACCCTTGACGCGCTTGCCACTCATCGACACCAGAACCTGAATCCGCCCATGTCCACAGGACGCCAAGAATGGCCAGCTCGCGCGAGTCAACCACCAAGGCCCCATCACATTGACGGACCAGAGTTCATCCAGGTCGCGCTCTTCGCCATTGGCAAACAGCAGCGGGGTGCGACGCAAAATCCCAGCACAGTGGATCAGGGTGTCGATCTGTCCCCACTGGTAAATGGTGGACTCCACCCAGGCTTCAGCACTCGCGGGATCCCTGGCGTCGTAGGGGTGATGTGCAACACCGTCGACATCAAGTTCGGTTCCCCTGAGTGAATCTGGATCTCGCAAGCCGAGGCTGAGACGATGGCCGTCGTCAAGGAGCCGCTTCGCGATGGACCGACCGATGCCCCGACTGGCTCCGGTGAGCAAGACAGTGCGTTGCATCAGGTCACGTTCAAGAGTCGATTGAGAAGAGATTGTGGCGTCGATGCATCCACAAGGAGAGCTCGATTTTGCATCGACATGAATCCTGTCGAGACGCTGTCATCCAGAAACCTGAGCAAGGTGTCGAAGTAGCCATTGACGTTGAGCATGCCGATCGGTTTGGCATGAAAACGAAGCTGAGCCCATGTCAGTGCCTCAAACAACTCCTCCAGCGTTCCTAGACCACCAGGCATTGCAATTACCGCATCAGCCAACTCAATCATCCGCGCTTTGCGCTCATGCATCGAGCCCACAACATCCAGACGAGTCAAGCCGGTGTGCACGACCTCATCGAGCATCAACGGCGCAGGGATCACCCCGATCACCTCCCCCCCAGAAGCCAGAGCGGCATTAGCAACAGCACCCATCAAACCAATCCGGGCACCGCCATAAACCAGGGAGATGTGCTCAGAGGCAAGCAAGGCGCCCAACTCATTCGCGGCAGCCTTGAACAAGAGAGACTCGCCACTCCGAGAGCCGCAATACACAGCGATCCGATGCATGACGCCCTTGCCGTGATCCGTCCATCTTCTCCTGCAGTGGCTGGCAGAAGCGACATCAGTGCAGACAATCGCTACCAATGGCACCTTGTGACCATGACCTCGTCTCGCCTTGAACTGCTGAGCCGCCACCGGATTCGTGACCCAGGGCTCGGCCTCAATGAACCCTCCGGGCTGACATTGAACCGTGATGGATCAGCGCTCTACACCGTCAGTGATGACACCAAGGCGATTTTCAGCCTTGACCTCAAGGGCAGGGTTTCGATCGCCGACTCGTTCTTCATCGGACTCGACGACTTAGAGGGGATTGCTATCTGCCGCGACGAACGTGAACTGCTCGTGGTGCAGGAGGCGACAAATTCACTTGTGGTGGTGGATCTCTACACCCGGCGTGAACGCTGCCGACGCCCCCTGTCAGCCATGAACAACTACGACACCATTGCTGACTATTTCCCAGATTCTCCAGACAACAATGGATTGGAGGGAATCACCGTGAACAGCAGCAACGACCATGTGTTTGTGGTCAAGGAGCAACGACCAGGTCTGTTGATCGAACTCGACCCCGCTCTCACAACCATTCTTTCAACGAGGGTGCTGCAAGCAGGCCAGGGGTTCACTCACCCCAGGCTCAAGTCCGACAAAATTGATTTTTCCGGGCTGAGTTACGACAGCAGGAATGACACGATCTGGATTGCCAGCGACAAAGGTCAGTGCCTGTTCCAATACGACTGGACACGTGATGTTGTTCTTCAGCGCCTTGATCTCACCATCAGCACTGGAGCCAAGGAAAGGCAGATCCGCAAACCCGAGGGCATTGCCTTCGATCCGCAACGGAACAGGATGTACGTCTTGAGCGATCGTGACGCTGATCTCTACGTGTTCAAAGTCCATGACGACAGCTGAGCAGCGCAGAGTCCTGATCACTGGTGCAAGCAGCGGGATCGGGCTTGAAGCAGCAAAGATCCTGCTGGCCCGTGGAGATGAGCTGACCATCCTTTGTCGTAATGCAGAACGGGCCGGTCAAACCCAAGGAGCGTTGTCTGGATCTGTTCAGACCTGTGTTGCAGATCTGGCAGACCTTGGGTCCGTCGCTAAGGCGATCGACCACCTCCGTCAGAGCCACACAACATTTGATGCGATGGTGCTCAATGCGGGGTTGCAATACGCCGGACATCGTTCACCCCGTTGGAGTCAACAAGGCATTGAACTCACCTTTGCGGTGAACCATTTGGCCCATCAACTCCTGGTTGAAAGATTGAAGGAGCACGCCCGAGCCATCGTCATCACCGGCTCTGAGGTGCACAACCCATCCACTGGAGGTGGGCGGGTTGGCCAACCTGCGGGCCTCGGCATGATGGAGGGCATTCACCAGGGGCCAGGGGCGGCCATGGTGGACGGCATAAGCCCTTTCAATGCTGATAAGGCCTACAAGGACAGCAAGCTCTGCAATCTGCTGATGGCCCAGGAGATTCATCGCCAAAGTCCTGGAGTGCCCGTGGTGGCATGGAGTCCGGGGCTGGTGATTCCACGGACATCAGGGGGGTTTTTCAGAAACAGTCGCCAAGCCAATCCCATGGGGCAGGCCTTGTTTGGATTTGTCGCCCGAGATCTATTGAGATTGACGGAAAGCGTTGAGCAGGCTGGAGGTCTTTTGGTGCGACTCATCGACGAAGAGCTCAACCAGCCTGGATTCACCTACTGGAGCAACGGGCTGCTGGGGCCCGGACGACATCAATTCAGCACAACTGAACCTTCCGAAGAAGCATCCGACAGCAACAAAGCGACGACTCTCTGGACGCTGTCGTCCAAACTGATCAAGGCGACGCTTTCAACATAAAACTGTTGTTCAGCCCCATAGAAAGACACACAGACAACAGAAGTACTGATCAAGGATGCGGTTCCAACAACCGCAATCACCCCAAAGCTGATCGTGACGGCAGAACGTCGGATCAATTTCCCGTCACTGACGGCTAAACCAAAAACCAAACTGAGGACGGGGTCCATCAGCGGGGCGACGATCATGGCTCCAATGACGACAGCCGTGCTGTTGGAGATCAACCCAAGGGTTGCGATCACCGCTGAACTGATCAGAAGAATGAAAAAGCCACGCGAAGGCTTGGATGATGCGATCCGTGCTTCGTAAGTCTCAGTACGCGGAACACGACTTTCAAGATGCACCGCCCAATGCCCCGACAAGCTCTGAAGCAAGTGCCCCAGAGCCTTTCGCCCCTCAAGAACTCACGTTCCTAAATGTGCACAGAGTTCTGAACGACACAGCAGACTTCACGACGATCACCATCACGAGATGACGGGAGTGCTGGCGGCCCTCGGAGCAGCCATGGCCTGGACCGGAGCCAGTGCTCTTTGGCGTTCGCTATCGGGTCGGGTGACGGCGATCCGGCTCAATGCTTTGAAAAACGGCCTGGCCAGCCTGGTGTTTCTGCCGGTACTGCTCATGCTTCCGCGGGGTACCGAGGCAGAAGCGGTGTTGCTGCTGCTGATCAGCGGCTTGATCGGAATTGCAGCAGGAGACAGCTTTTACCTCGGTGCTTTACGACGACTCGGCACCCGTCGAACCCTCACCGTCGAGGCAAGCGGTCCGGTGCTGGCAAGCATCGCTGGAGTGCTTGTGATGGGGGACAGCTTGAGTTCGAGGAACTGGCTTGGCGCCATCCTGGTGTCGGGAGCGGTTGTGCTGATCGCTTTACAGGGCAAGGAAGCAAGCCATCGACAAGAGGGTGAAATCGGCACCGAACTGAGCAGCGGTCTGATGTTCGCCCTCGTCGCTGTGATCTGTGGTCTGAGCGGAGCCTTTCTTGCCCGTTATGTCTTGATCAGCTCAGAACTGACGCCACTGCAGACAGCAGCAATTCGGTTGCTGGGGGGATGGCTTGGTCTGATCCCCGTGATGAAGGGGGCCTGGAGAAGATCAGCAATGACACGGCAGGAGCAGTGGAAGCTTGTGGTCGCCACGCTGATCGGCACCAACGGGGGCATCCTGTTGCAACAGGTCGTGTTGCAAACCATGCCCGTTGGACCAGGCGTCACGCTGATGGCTACGGCTCCGGTGATGGCTCTTTTTATTGGCCGAATGGAAGGTGATCCGATTCAGCTCCCCGGAGCTGCTGCTGCAGTGCTGGCCTTGGCCGGTGTGGCCTGCACAAGCCTCTGAAGAGCGGTTTCCACGACCGAAGCTGCAGTGTTGTTCAACGCCAGCACCACGAGATCAGCACCGCAGCCAACCTCAGGACGCCAGGCATGGCTGGGGGCAGCTTCAAACCAGCTGTTCAGCCGTGGCCCCACCATCTGAACTTGAAGCGGAAGCGCTTTGCCCTGCAACCAGACGCGCCCTTTTAGACGAAGCACCTGCTGATCACGAACGAGGTTGGGCAGCAGCTGCTCGAAAGCCTGCCGATCCAGGGCGCCTTCCACGCGAACGTTGCTACCGACCATCTCGACGTGGGTGTGGTCGTGATGATCGTGGTCGTGATCGTGATCGTGATCGTGATGGTGATCGTCGTGGTGCTCGTGCTCATGGCTCTGATGCGTGGCCTGGTGCTCCAGTCCCAGCACAACAGCCGTCTCCACCTGTCCCTGAGAGACCGGAAGCAGAGCAGTTCCCGGTCGGACTTTGTTCCTAATTCCCTCCTTCACATCAGCCATCGCCGAAGCGTCCAGACGATCGGCACGACTGATCAAGACCAGGTCAGCGGCCTGGAGTTGATCCTCAAACAACTCGTCGATGGCTGTGAGGTGATCGAGGCTGGGATCCTCGGCGCGCTGACGCTCAAGCGCATCGGCGTCAGCCACAGGGCTGCCCTGGGCAAGGGCCTCGCCATCCACCAGCGTCACCACACCATTCACATGAACACGGCTGCGAATGGCGGGCCAGTCCAAGGCCTGAAGCAAGGGACGTGGCAAGGCCAAGCCGCTGGTTTCAACAACAATCCCATCCAGCTGATCCGCCCGTTCAAGCAACGTCTCCATCGTCGGGAGGAAATCGTCCTGAACCGTGCAGCAGAGGCAGCCGTTGTTCAGCTCCACCAGGCGGCCGGCCACATCCTCCTCAGGGCAAAAGCCACAACTGCGGATCAGATCACCATCAAGGCCCACACTGCCAAATTCATTCACCATCACTGCCAAACGCTGGCCGCCGCGCGTGAGCAGATGGCGCAGCACTGTGGTCTTACCGGCCCCAAGGAAACCAGTGATCACGGTCACCGGCAGACGTTTTGGCATGGGAATTAAGGGCGACAGCCCAGGCTCTCACGGGTTGACACCCCGCTGATCGGGTTGGAGCCATCAGCCCTTGCACATAGGGCCCGCTGCTGAGGCAGATCGATCACGGCGTTGGTGAAATCAGCACCATCAATCTGCGCGTCGGTAAAACGGCTCTGCATCATCATCGCGTTGGTGAAATTGGCACCACGCAGATCGGCGCCTTCGAAGTGACTGGCAAAGCCGACGACATCGGAGAGGTTGGCGTCACGCAGATCGGCGCCCTGAAGTTGAGAGGTGTTGATCACAGCTCCCCGCAAATCTGTGCCGCTCAGATTCACCTCCCGCAGATCGGCCTTGAGAAACTCTTTCTCCTTGAGATCGAGGCCGTGCATGTCGGAGCTGATCTCCTGAACTGCAAACTGTCCGCGGAGTTCCGGAGCCGTGATGGCCTTGGCCGACTCAGGCCAGAAGATGGTGCTGAGACCCAGCAGGATCACCGCCAGCAGCGAGGCCGTACGTCGAAGGGCGCCCATGAGACCGGTAATTTGAGCAATCACGTTATGGCAAACACCAGCGGAGCGAGTCGTTATGGCCATGAGCCTGCGGGTGGTGGTTCCACCCCATCCCCTAATCGGTCATTGGCTGACAATGCTGCGGCACCGGGAAACCCCTCCAGCCCTGTATGCCACTGCACTGCAGGAATTGGGCCGTTGGCTCACCTACGAAGCCCTGCGGGACTGGTTACCCCATCGTCGCGACACGGTGCCCGGGATGGACGGAGACACCGAAGGCACCATCGTTGAGTCTTCTGTGCCACTGATCGCCATCCCAGTTCTTCCTGGTGGCCTCGAGCTGTGGCAAGGAGGACGATCCGTACTACCTGATGCATCCCTTTGTTTAGGGACATGCCCGCAGGAGATTGAGGCGAACGCTGGGGTGATTCTGTTTATTGATCAGATCCGCGATGGCCAAGCCACACTCAAGCTCCTGCAGGAGCTGCAAAACAAGGGTGTTGATGGGCGACGTCTGCGTTTAATCACCTCGCTGTGTGCCAGTCCGGGGCTGAAGCTATTGGGAGAAACCGTTCCCGACCTGACGCTGCACACTGCTTGCATCGACGAAGGTCTGGGTGAACAAGGCGAGATTCGTCCGGGAATCGGTGACCCTGTGCGACGGCTCAACCTCAGACATTGAGAGCGTGACTAACCTTCAGTCAGGTTGATTGCACCCATGGCCCAGCAGCACGACACGGGCTCAGGCACCCTGGCAACGCTGGTCACCGGAGCAGTGCTCGGGGCCGCGGGTCTGGCCTGGTGGCTCTTGAATGAAGCCGACAGGCGTAGGCGCTATGGAGGGCAGAAGTCGATGTTGCATGCGCCGCGAATGCAAGACGGCTCTGAAGTGCTGGACAGCTCACCCAACGGTCACCTCGAGGAACGGGTGGAAAAACTGAACGCTGAGATCGCCCGCGTTCGCGCCCAACTTGAAGGTCTCGGTAGCGAAGGATGAGCGCTCGGTAGGTTGGCTTGATCGCCACTGGTCCGCTCCGTTCCATGCTTCGCTCTGACGCCGTCACCAAGGGGATTCAGCGGTCTCCCAACCGAGCCATGCTGCGGGCCGTCGGTTTTGGAGACAGTGATTTTGGCAAGCCCATCCTGGGTATTGCCAACGGCTACAGCACCATCACTCCATGCAATGTGGGGCTGAATGACCTGTCAAAAAGGGCTGAGGAAGCAGCCCGTCAGGCCGGAGGCATGCCTCAGATGTTTGGAACCATCACGGTGAGTGATGGCATTTCCATGGGCACCGAAGGGATGAAGTACTCCCTGGTGAGTCGGGAGGTGATCGCCGATGCGATCGAAACTGCCTGCAACGGCCAGAGCATGGACGGCGTGCTGGCTGTTGGCGGCTGCGACAAGAACATGCCCGGCGCGATGCTGGCCATGGCACGGATGAATATTCCGTCGGTCTTCGTCTACGGCGGCACGATCAAGCCGGGCAAGCTTGGCGGCTGTGATCTCACGGTGGTGAGCGCTTTTGAAGCCGTCGGCCAGCTGACCAGCGGCAAAATCGATGAAGCGCAGCTCACCGCGGTTGAGAAAAATGCCTGCCCGGGTGCTGGCAGTTGCGGCGGCATGTTCACCGCCAACACGATGAGTGCCGCCATCGAAACAATGGGGCTCAGCCTCCCCTACAGCTCGACGATGGCAGCGGAGGACGAGGAAAAAGCCGACAGTGCAGCACGCTCCGCTGAGGTGCTTGTCGAGGCGGTGAAAGCCAATATCCGCCCCCTCGATCTGCTCACCAAAGAAGCGTTTGAAAACGCCATCAGCGTGATCATGGCGGTAGGTGGCTCCACCAATGCGGTGCTCCACCTGCTAGCCATTGCCCGAACTGCCGGCGTCGACCTGAGCATCGACGACTTCGAGCGAATCCGTCAGAGGGTGCCGGTGATCTGCGATCTCAAGCCCAGCGGTCGCTACGTAACCGTTGATCT
This sequence comes from Synechococcus sp. PH41509, assembly GCF_020514285.1. Taxonomy (NCBI): domain Bacteria; kingdom Bacillati; phylum Cyanobacteriota; class Cyanophyceae; order Synechococcales; family Synechococcaceae; genus Synechococcus; species Synechococcus sp. PH41509. The sequence goes on from NZ_VTLD01000020.1 coordinate 29,628, forward strand.
GCACAATGCCGGCGGTATCCCCCAGGTGATGAAGCTTTTGCTCGATGCCGGATTACTCCACGGGGACTGCCGCACGGTGGAAGGAAAAAGCCTGAAGGAGCTTCTGGCGGACGTTCCTGGAGAACCACCCACCGGGCAAGACGTGATCCGTCCACTAAGCGACCCCATGTACGTCAAGGGACATCTGGCGATCCTTAAGGGCAACCTGGCGATAGAAGGCAGTGTGGCCAAGATCAGCGGTGTAAAAACGCCTGTGCTCACTGGGCCGGCCAGGGTTTTCGAAAGTGAGGAAGACTGCTTGGCTGCCATCCTCGACAAGCAGATCAAAGCCGGTGACGTGGTCGTCGTCCGCTACGAGGGCCCCGTCGGTGGACCTGGCATGCGTGAAATGCTGGCTCCCACCTCAGCGATCGTGGGACAAGGCCTTGGGGACAAGGTCGCTCTGATCACCGATGGGCGCTTCAGCGGTGGCACCTACGGCCTCGTTGTGGGCCATGTCGCTCCGGAAGCCGCCGTCGGAGGAACAATCGGTCTGGTTCAGGAAGGCGACAGCATCACCGTCGATGCCGACCAACTGCTGCTTCAACTGAACGTGGATGAGGCCGAACTGGAGCGTCGTCGTGCGGGTTGGACCAAACCGCAACCGCGCTATCGGAACGGAATTCTCGGCAAATACGCACGGCTCGTCTCCAGCTCGAGTCGAGGCGCAACAACCGATCACGACGACTGACTCAAACGGCCGGTTGCACCAGAGCCCTTAAGCGTCGACCCAGCGCCTCCAAAGGAGTGGCATCCTGCGGCGCCGAGCAACGTTGGCCCGAGGCCCCATCCATCCAAACCGGATGTCGCCCGTGCCAGAGCATTGGGCGTTCGGGTTGATCCCACCAGCTGAGCATCAGATTGATTTCATCACCACTCCGATAAATCTCCAGCTCAAGATCCCGATCGGGATGGCGCTGGCCATCGCCATCCCGGCTTTCAATCCGCACATGAAGGTCGTCGAGTTGTTCGGGAGCAGAAGGGTCAATCAAGACCACTGCATGGCTCCATGGCTTGAGACAAACGTCGGCCGCCTTGGCGATCAACACCAGAAGGTCCATCGGTTCAGGGCAAGGCGCGGATGGATCGAATCAGCATTCGTATGGAGCCGGGGCGAAAGCCTGGATTGAGATCGCCCGCATCGCCGAACTTGGAGTGCAGCACCTGAATGCGCGTGATGCCACTGGGATCAAAGCGCAACGGCAAACCAACTGGCTTGGCACGCACCGTGGGCCTGAGCTCAGTAAAAGGCACCACCACGCGGGTCACCCCAACGGGATCAGTTACTGCATCAACCACCCAGCGCAGACCACCAGGAATCAATTCGGTGAGTCCCATGGCCCCATCCCGGCAACCGATGGCAATCTTCAGGGTTCGACCCTCCCCTTCCACATCCAGCTGCAGAGCGGAGAAAGGAGAAAGGTCGAGCGGGGGTTGGATGCGGGGCGAGCGACAGCTGACAAAACCGCCACCGGTTTCGACCAAATCTCCCTCCAGAACGAGTCCTTCTGGGGAAACATGACAACCCGCACGGGATCGGCCGCCCATGATGGTGTCATTGAGACTGGCCCAGTCAGCGAAATCGCTGCCCTGGAAAAGAATCTGTTCAGAGGCCGGCGGCTGCATCCTGATCAGCAAGGATCAGCACATCACTAGCAGGCTGAACCAGCCGTGCGGGAGTGCGATCGGCCGACTCGGAAGAATCCAGCAGTCGCCGCAGGGCTTCTTGCTTGCCGGCCCCACTCACCAGAAAAATCACTTGTCGGGCGGCACTGAGCACAGGAGCCGTCAAGGTGATCCGATCCAACCCCTTGCCACGACCAATGGTTGTCCAGCGATCCACAACCCCTGGAGCATCCGTACCGGGAAAAAGGGAGGCGGTGTGACCGTCGTCGCCCAGCCCAAGCAGCATCACATCGAACACGGGAGGAACACCCGAACAAAGCCGGGAAACCTGTTCAGCAAAGGCGTGAGCGCTGGCCTCCGGGCTCTCAAGTTCCACCGTGGGCACAGGGTGGAAGGAGGCAGAAGCTCCAGGCCCAGGGGCGAGCAGGGTGCGCCGCAACATGCCAGCGTTGCTGGATTCATCCTCAGCAGCGACCCAACGCTCGTCACCCAGCACCACATCCACCCGATCCCAGGGCAGCCTCTCCTGACCAAGCAGTGAATAGGAATTGGCAGGGGTGCTGCCACCAGAGAGTGCGATCTGGCATCGATCTCTTTGATCCAGGGCAAGATCGATCTGGGCAGCGATTGTTTCGGCAGCCCGGCGGGCAAGGTCCTGGGAATCCCTCGCCCGCTCGACGCGGTAGTTCGTCATGGCTGAACCGCTCAGCTGAGCCATTCGGTGTGGAACGTTCCCTCCTTATCGACCCGTTGATAGGTGTGGGACCCGAAACAGTCGCGCATCGCCTGAACCAGGTTCTGGGGAAGGCGACCTGAGCGGTAGCTGTTGATGTAGTCGAGGGTGCTGCTGAAGCAGGGAACAGGAATGCCAGCTTCTGCAGCACCGGCAACCACCTTGGCCAGGCCGGGGAGACGGCGGTTGATCTGCTCGGCGAACCAAGGATCCACCATCAGGTTGGGCAGTTGGGGATCAGCGTCAAAGGCATCCTGTATCCGCTTGAGCAGGCGCGAGCGAATGATGCAGCCGCCTTTCCAGATCTGAGCGATGGAAGGCATGTGGAGCTCATAGTCGAGATCCTGGGACGCAATGCGGAGCAGTTCCATGCCCTGGGCATAACTGGCGATGCAGCTCAGCACCGTGGCATCCATCAAAGGAGCCATGGCATCGTCAGACGTACCCAGATCAAAGTCCTTGATTGCGGGACCCTTGAGGATGGATTCAGCAGCCATCCGTTGGGGCCTCATGGAGCTCATCACACGCGCATTGAGCGATGCATAGATGGTGGGCACCGAGGCACCCATCTGCAGTGCCGTCACCACAGTCCAGAGGCCCGTACCCTTCTGGCCAGCCTGATCCGTGATCTTCTCGACCAGATCGGTTCCATCTTCAGGATCCTTGGTGCGCAGACACACCTCCGTGATCTCCACCAGGTAGGACGACAACTCCTCAGTGGCATTCCATTGAGCGAGAACGTCAGCCATCTGCACACCGGTCATTCCCTTGACCCGCTTCATCAGGTCGTAGCCCTCGGCCAGGATCTGCTCGATGCCGTACTCGATGCCGTTGTGGACCGTCTTGACCAGATGACCTGATCCACCAGGACCGATGTAGGTGACACAGGGTCCATCCTCGACCTGTGCCGCCATCTTGTTCACGAGGCTCTCGATGGCCTCATAGGAGGCTTTCGTCCCCCCGGGCATCATGCTTGGCCCCTCCAAGGCGCCTTTTGCACCACCGGAGACACCCATGCCAATGAAGCCAAAACTCTTGCTTTCGAGCTGCTTCACCCGGCGTTCGGTGTCGTGATAGTCGGAGTTGCCACCATCAATCAGCAGATCTCCTTCTTCCAGATAGGGAGAAAGCTGATCAACGACAGCATCAACTGCGGGGCCCGCCTTCACCATCATCAGAATCCGGCGGGGGCGTTCAAGTTTGCCGACGAAGTCTTCTAGATCAGTGGCTCCCTGGATGTTCTTCTCCCTGCCGCGACCATTCAGGAAGTCTTCAGTCTTCGCATAGGTGCGGTTGTAAACAACGCTGGAGAAGCCATTGCGCTCCGCATTGAGGACGAGGTTTTCCCCCATCACGCCGAGACCGATGAGGCCGAAGTGAGACTTGGACATGGTCTGGAGGACCACTTACAACTGAACTCAGTGTGTTGAGGCCGGACCGCTTCGACCGCAAATCACACAAGTTATGTCAGGAATGGGCCATCAGATTTCGGGGCAGATGGCCTTCCTGACAAGGGTTCAAATCAACGATCAGATCACCGTGCCATCGGGAATGGTGGCGTTTTTCTGAACAACCACAATGCCGTTGCGGATGTAGAAACCCTGATCCGAGCGATCAGCTTCTTCGACGTTGTCCTTGTTGATGATCGAGACACCAGAACCAATGCGGGTGTTCTTGTCGAGGATGGCTCGTTTCACAGTGGTGCCCTTACCGACACCAAGGGGGATGCCACCGCGTTCCTTGAGAACTGCACGCTCATCGCTCGATTCGAAGAAATCAGAGCCCATCACCAGCGTGTCCTGAAGAACGACGTCACTTTCGATCCGGCTGCGTACGCCAAGAACACAGTGGTGGATGCTGCAGGACTTCAAAATCGAGCCTTCTCCAACGATCGAATTGATGATCTGAGCGTCAACAAGTTTGCTGGGAGGCAAATACCGGGGACGGGTGTAAATAGGGAATTTTTCGTCGTAGAAGCTGAAAGGGGGTGTGGGCTGTTGGGTCAACGCAAGGTTGGCTTCGTAGAAAGCACCGATCGTCCCAATGTCTTCCCAGTAGTCGTCGAACACATAGCTCTGAAGGTTGTCGCCCCTTGCAAGGGCCTCGGGAATGATCTCTTTGCCGAAATCCTTGTGGCCGGGATGCTTATCAAGCAGATCAAACAGGGTCTCACGGCTAAAGACATAGATGCCCATCGAGGCCAGGTAGGGCCTCTCCTTGGCAGAATCTGCACTCAAGCCAAAGCGAGAGGTGTCAACAGCCATCTCCAGCAGAGAATCACCCTTGGGCTTTTCGCGGAACTCCTTGATCGTGCCGTTTTCATCAGTACGCATGAGGCCGAAGGCCTCAGCCTGTTTGGGATCAACAGGGAGGGCGGCAACGGTGAGATCAGCACCAGTGCGGCGGTGATGCTCGATGAAAAGGCTGTAATCCATCCGGTACAGCTGGTCACCGGAAAGGATCAAATACTCATCAACATCCCACTCCTGAAAAAGCCATTGGTATTTTCGAACTGCATCTGCAGTGCCCTCAAACCATGTAGGGCTATCGGGGGTCTGCTGGGCGGCGAGAACCTCAACGAATCCTCCACCGAATGAATTACTGAGGTTGTACGTCTGGCTCAGATGGCGGTTGAGCGAGGCGCTATTGAACTGCGTCATCACGTACATCTTGTTGATGTCGGAATTGATGCAGTTGCTGATAGGGATATCAATCAGACGATATTTACCAGCCAGAGGGACAGCCGGCTTGGCACGCATTTTGGTGAGTGGATACAGGCGCGTACCAGCACCTCCGCCCAGAATGATGGCCAAAACCCGCTTCATGCCGTTATCCCAAATCGGCGTTGCCGCAAGAACTTACCGGAGTTTTTGGCTTAAGAACCGTCTTCGGGAAGAATCAGTCGAGATTACTGGGATTCAGTTCGCGACTGAACGGCTCGACTGGTCAAGAGGCCTCCAAATTGAACAGTCTTTCCACGATCCGAAGTGCCTGTTGACGATCCTGCCGTGACTGCGGAGCCCGCAGCTGAGTGACTGGGGTATGGAGGATCTTATTGATGATCCCCTTGCTCAAGGCCTCAACAACCTTGCGCTCTCGGGCTGAAAAATCAGGCCCCATCCTGCTAAGGGCCTTCTGCAGTTCCTCCGAACGGATCGATTCCATGGAGGAACGCAGCTGGTTGATCGTCGGCACTGCCTCAAGGCTGTCCCACCATTCCAGGAACTGCTGCGCTTCCTGCTGAAGCAACTGCTCAGCCTCTCGAGCGATGGCTTGGCGAGCTTCCTGATTGCGGGCGACGACCTCCTGAAGATCATCCACATCGTGGGATTCAACGCCGTCAACATCGGCAGCATCGGCAGCGATGTTTCGGGGCACCCCGATATCGATCAGGCGAAGCTTGCTGCGACGGTTCAGTGGAGCCAGCCGGGACGCATCAATGATCGGGTCATCCGCAGCGGTACTGGTAAACACCAGGGAACAGGTGCTCAGATACTGATCCAGATCTGAGAGCGGCCTGCACTGAACCGGAAGATCAGGGAAATCGGCAGACAGCTGTTCGGCACGGGCAACAGTGCGGTTCAGCAGCACCACCCCTGAAGCACCTTTGGCCTGCAAGTGCTGAAGCAGCAGACGGCTCATGCGCCCTGCACCAACTACAGCGATCTGCTCACTTTCCAGGGTGACCAGTTGATCAAGACCACGGGACTGCCCAAGCTTCAGCTGGGCAAGCTCAACTGCCGCTGAACTGATAGAAACGGCTCCCGTTCCAAGGTTGGTCTCACTGCGGACCCGTTTGCCTGTTGTGACAGCCTGGGTCAGCAAGCGATTCAGAATCGGGCCCAGGGATTTGTGCTCCTGCCCGAGCCGCATCATCTTCTTGACTTGGGAGAGGATCTGTCCTTCCCCCAGCACAAGACTGTCGAGACCTGCTGCCACGCGCATCAGGTGGTCGACAGCGTCTTCGTGGTGAAAGCTGAACAGGTGAGGGGTCAGTTCACCTGTCTCAAGGCCGGAATGACTGCTGAGGAAGTCGCTGACAGCAGACACGCCGAGGTCGGGGTTCCGAACCAGGGTGTAAATCTCAAGACGGTTGCAGGTGCTGAGGATCGAAGCCTCGAGCACCTGCTCATTACCGCGGAGCGATTGGAGCGACGTCTCCATGGTCTGCTCAGGGATGCTGAGCCGTTCCCGGATTTCCACCGGTGCCGTGCGATGACTGAGGCCGACGACGGCAATATGCATGGAGACGTTCCTCTCAACCAGTTAGTGACGATCAGCTCAGAGCAATGCTCTGGGCACCGTCTTTGATGTGCACGGTGTTGGTGAAGCGGCAGGTGTTGTCCAGGTTGCTAATCACCAAGCTGCTGGTGCGGGTGCAGTCCGTTTCGAACTTAACTCCATTGAAGAGCAGACCATCAGTGATGCCGCTTCCTGCGAAACAAACATGCTCACCGCAGGCCAGTTCCTCAGCTTCGTAGACCTTGTCGGGATCAGTGATGCCCATTTCAGTCAGACGCGCCAGGTTGCCCTCTTTTGTCATGTCAGCCCATTCGGAAGTTTGAGCCACAGCCGGGTCGTAAACCAGCTGGCCCTGGAAATGGCCACCGAGAGCGCGCATGGCAGCGGCAGAGATCACACCCTCCGGTGCTGCACCAATGCCCATCAGGCAGTGGGTACCAGTGCCGGCAAAGCCACAGGCGATCGCAGCCTGAACGTCACCATCAGAGATGGGTTGGATGCGTGCACCGGTGGCGCGGATCTCAGCGATCAGATCCTTGTGACGGGCACGATCCATCACAACGATGGTCAGTTCGTCAGGGGCAAGACCCAGGCATTCGCTGAGGATCTTGATGTTTTCAGTGGCCGACTTGCGGATATCCACCTTGCCCTTGGCTGCCGGGGGAGCAGCCAGCTTCTTCATATAGAAGTCGGGAGCATTGAACAGACCGCCACGGTCGGATGCCGCAAGAACGGCCATTGAGCCACGCTGGTTGTAGGCACAAAGATTGGTGCCTTCGCAAGGGTCAACGGCGAAATCGACGCCAGGACCATTGCCAGTACCAACCTCTTCTCCGATGTAAAGCATGGGAGCTTCGTCGCGTTCTCCCTCACCGATGACGATGCGGCCTTGCATTTGAATTTGATTCATGCGCTTACGCATGGCATCAACAGCCAATGCATCCGCTTCATCCTTCAGACCTTTGCCGGAGAGCGTGGCGGAAGCGATGGCGGCTTGCTCGACGATCTCGAGAATTTCCTGAATGAGGGTCTGATCCACGGGACTCCGGATGGGGTGGTACGGGTTGGCGAGATCTCCTGGACGGGCAGTTTGCCGCCGCCGCAGTGGATCTCGACGTCTGAGCGCGGCTCACTGTATCAGTGGTTGCAGGAGTCCCTAAAATCACTCGGCATTTCGCGCTCCACATCCATGAGCACCAAGCCCCTGGTGATCTCACCGTCGATCCTGTCGGCTGACTTCGCACGCCTCGGCGAAGAAGTGAAAGCCGTGGACGAAGCAGGTGCGGATTGGATCCATGTGGATGTGATGGACGGGCGCTTTGTCCCAAACATCACCATTGGCCCCCTGATCGTCGAAGCGCTTCGTCCCGTGACCCAGAAGCCGCTGGATGTTCACCTGATGATTGTTGAGCCAGAGAAGTACGTCCCCGACTTCGCCAAGGCCGGTGCAGACATCATTTCGGTGCAGGTTGAAGCATGTCCGCACCTGCATCGCAACCTCGCTCAGATCAAAGACCTGGGCAAAAAAGCAGGCGCGGTGCTCAATCCCTCGACTTCCCTCGACACCCTCGAGTACTGCCTTGAGCTTTGCGATCTGGTGTTGATCATGAGTGTCAACCCCGGTTTCGGCGGCCAAAGCTTCATCGAAAGCCAGGTACAGAAAATTCGCGACCTGCGCCGCATGTGCGATGAAAAAGGTCTTGATCCCTGGATCGAAGTGGATGGCGGCATCAAGGGTGCCAATGCCTGGAAAGTCATTGAAGCTGGCGCCAACGCAATTGTTTCCGGCTCAGGGGTGTTCAACCAACCTGATTACGCTGAAGCCATCAAAGGCATCCGGAACAGCAGCAGCAAAGAAGCTGTTCTCGCCTGATCCTCAGATCGTTCGCGTCAATAGCACCAAGCCCGGCATCCATTGCCGGGCTTTTTTGTGGCTGATAGACACCATGAGCTCAAGCGAGGGCTCAGCTGGGATGGTGGCTTGACGCCATAGAGAACAAGGCCCAGTGGTGGCTTGAGGCCCCAAAAAGATTCAAGGATCGAGGGATCCACAGTTTCATCATCTCCAAAGATTTGGAGCCACAGTGCCGCAAAAGAGACTCCGATAATTGTTTTATGAACGTTGAAGTCAAGCTGGTTGCAGCATTCCTAGCCCTCAATGCTGGTGTGATTGCACTAGCTGTTGCTGGATATGCCAAGGGAGGTATGAACATCAGTGTCGTGCTTCAACACTTGAGCTCATAAGCCAAATGAAAAAAGGCAGTGGCCCACCACTGCCTTCTCGTTGTTAACACCGGTCCGAAAACAATGTCCAGCTCTCCGGCGTCTCCACTGGAGTTGAAATACTGATGATTCAACCAATCGCCTAAACGATGCTGAAACTGTCGAAGTCGGAGGCATCCAATGCGTGACGACGGTCCAACTCAGCAGAATCTAGAAGCTGCCTGACTGGCCTAACAAGCCGCACAGCCAGACGCTTCGTTGAGCTTCGAAGAACGCCAACATGGTTCAGGCCATCCCTGCTGGCAGTGGTAGCATTCCTTTCTGAACATCTGACTTATAAATAGCTTGCTCAAATCAATGGCAAGTGGCAGCACTTTCAACAAAGCGTTTGCCTTGCATCTAAGGATCGCTTGAAAGCAAGAACAAGACACCACAAGGGAGTGGATGCCGGATCACCCGAACATCTCAGGGACGGCAATCACCACAATCAGTGATCTTGAACACAAAACAGAAATCGATATCATGGGAGCATGAAGTAACGCGATGACCCACAGATCACGGCGCGAGATTCACACATAACCAAGGAGGATACAATGAGCAGGCGAGGAATCCATCCACTTCTAAGGGGTCTTGATCGGCCTCAACGGATCGCACCCTCCAGACATCCCGTCCAGCTATCTGGCTTGGAGTCGGCACAGCGGAAACGTTATCTCCGATCAGAAGCAGAGGAAGCAGAGAAAGCCATCACAACTCTCAGACATCGCTCATCTAATTGAGGTGAAATCGCTCTAACGAAGCGCCACCAAAAGCAGGAGACATCTCATCTCTCCAAGGTTCATGTCTTGATGGATTAGACCAGCAATTTACGGCTGACGACGGCTGCTTCACCGCTTTCATCAAGTTCCAATGCATCAGCAGCTCCATGGCCAAGGTTGATAACCGTGCCCTTCTTAAAGGGTTGACGGTCATTGATCACGACAATCACACTTTTATCGGTGTCTTCTCGCGTCACTTTGACCTTTGTTCCCAAAGGCAACTGGAAGTGGGCAGACAAGAAGGGTGTGGGGGAGAGTCCACGTGGGCCTCGATCCCCCTCAGAGGTGGGGAGAGTCCGTTAGGCCTCGATCCCCTTGTGGCGGCCGCGTTCGCTGCCAGACCCACAAATCCACCATGGTGAACATCGGCAGGAGCTAGCCCACACCACAGGTTTTCTTCAGACTGACGACACGCAAGGTTGATCACACCTGTCGCAGAAAGCACTGCACCGTTATGGAGAGTTGATGCATGCCATCCATCTCACCCCTAGAAAAAATATCGCTAGCAATCGCGTCTTTTTGACGCAGGCTTGCTTAAAAGAGATCTTGGCCGTTTTGGAGAAGCCATTAATATCTCCCTTGAGAGCAATTAAGTAACTCAAAGTTGGTATCAAGCGGATAACTCCATGCACCGCAGTGGGTTTACAAAACTCATCAGAGAAATACACCATCCGCAACGCTGGGCCTTCCAATTGTCTTTAGGTTTCTTCTGTTGGCATTCGCCGGAGCAACCGTCGTCTCTGTGGCTAACTCCAAAAAAGACTTCGCCCTTCTCGCAGGCACGTTCCTCGTTGGACTTGGTGCCCTAGAAGCAGTGATGCATGTCTATGGCGGCTGACTGAGGGATAAAAGGAGCCGGGGTCCGCCCGCATCGGGAATGGATTGCCCACTCTCAACTCGACAACAGACATTGACTATTCCGTTACGGAACAGGATTTTTTTAGAGAAGAGAGGAATTAAGCCCAGTTAGCACTGAGCCCAAATCACATCCTCGTTAAACATCGCTCTGGATGGGATCCGAATTGAATAAGCACCCGTTAATCACCATGATGAGCGCGATTAGCTGTGTGCATCATGACGGTCAAAACAGCTCATCGACATCAAAATCCAACGCGACATCTGGCATTACTGGGGGCGGGATCTGAGGTGTGTTCAGGCCAGTTCAGATAGATCACCTGCCATGACGCGGTTCAGGATGACCTGCTTGATCATGGCGCGGTCTCGTTCCACGTAGATCCTCGCCATGTGATCTGGATTCGACTTGGAGCGCAGGTTGTCCAGAGATTTCTCAATCTTGCCAAGAACCTCTTCAACGTGAGCGCCAGGGTTGTCTCCAAAGCTGTCGTAGTTGGCCAAGACCTTGTCGAGTTTTTTGATCAAGCGCGTGGCGGCAGTCATTGATGGCAAAAAAATTCTCGATAATTTTGGTCGTAGAAATCTCTGTTCAACAACTTCGTCAGGCCCTCCACATCTTCCATAAAGCAGTGGTGTGTCATTGATTACACCCTCCTCCTCGGATCCCCCATCAGATTCCTTCTTTCCATGGGGGCTATCCCTCTAGCTCTCGCACCGGGAGCAGAACCACAGGAGAAATGGGAGAAGAAGGGGGTTCAACAAACTGATCACACGGGGGAACGAAAGACACCAAGAGGCTTGTCCTCATCAGGAAGGCGAAAGCCCATGGAAGTCATATCGCACTGGGAACACTTCACCCCATTACCAGCACAATCAACAACGCTGTCAAAACAGAGCAAGCCGGGTCACCCTCATCAAAGAATCACTTGATCATTGAACGCGGAACTGACAGGACTTTTTTTAAGAAGATAACGACCACTACAGCAAAGCAACGAGGATAATATTCGACCCGGAAAACGCCTGCAAATCATCAATATCCAAGAAGAACATTACTCACGCCGATCACGCATCGCCAAAAGTTCACGGCAAGGCGAATCGTATTTAGACACTACTTGACCACGAAAACACATGAATGAGCCAGAACATTCGGAGCCAATATTTTAAGTCGAGTATTCCGTAGATTGAAATCTCTTCAGGAAGAACACTCCGTATCAAACGCCATCATTGGCAAGACTACGCGCCAAAAAACCAGCCATAACTGTGCAAACCGATGCCTAGAAGATTGACGCCGATGTAGCAAACAGCAATCACCACCAGTCCCACTACAGCCACAAAAGCAGGACGCCGGCCCTGCCAGCCGCGGCTCAGACGCGTGTGCAGATAAGCCGCATAGACCAACCAGCAGATCAAGGCCCAGGTCTCCTTCGGATCCCAGCTCCAGTAACTTCCCCAGGCTTCGTTCGCCCAAACCGCGCCACTGACAATGCCCACGGTGAGCATCAGAAAGCCAACCGTGATGGTGCGGTAGCTGAGACTGTCGAGTTGCTCATTGGTGCTCAGCTGAACAGATTGCAGCTGAACAGAGCCACCATTCCCTATCGAGGCCGCCTGCCGAAAGCCACCACTGCCGATTGAACTGCTGCGCAGCTCCAGAGCCTGGTCGCGATCCGTGATCAGCACCGCAAGGGACAGAAGCGATCCCACCAGCAAGGCGGCGTAACTCACCATGATCACGCTCACATGCATCACCAGCCAGCTCGAGCGCAGGGCAGGCACCAGAGGAGCCGCTGACTGCAATTGATCTGGTAAAGCAAAGCTGGCAAAGGCAATGCAGCCGAGCCCCATCGGTGTGGCCGCTGCCGCAACGATCGGGGAAGGCCAGGCACGCTCCACCAGCAGCTGGGTGAGTGTGCAAGCCCAGGCCAAAAAGCAGAGTGATTCGTAGAGGTTGCTGATGGGAAAGTGCCCGGATTGCCACCAGCGCAGAATCAACTGGGCCGTGAACAGAAGGTTGGCCATCGCAACCAGCAGGCGCACCAGACCTCCACGGGACTGGCTCGACACCGCCCAGAAAGCCAAAGGCATGGCCACCAGCAGCAATACAAAGCCGGCAAAACCAAGGCTGGTCACCAGCTCAAAAGGCGTGTTCAGCGCACCATTTCACGAAGAAATGCCATTCTGACTCGGCAGATCAACGACTGGCCTGTTTCAGCATCAGACCACCCGCACCCAGAAACAAAACCACAGGAAGCCATGCCGCCAGGAGGGGGGGAAGGGTGCCCTTCACTCCAAGCGAACTGAAGCTGAAGCCGATCACGTAATAAACGGCGATGATCCCAAGCGTGAGCACGAACGAAAAGCTGCGGCTGCTGCGGTAACTGGGCTGAGCACCGAGGGTGGCTCCAAACAGGCCGAACACCAGACAAGCCATTGGAACCGTGAACTTCTCCTGGATCCGAACACGGATCTTGCGAGCTTCTTTGATGCTTCCGGCCTCCTCATAGACCCTCTGAGCCTGCAAGGCTTCGCCCACGGTCATGTTGACGGCATCTTGCTCAATCCCAGCCAGACGTACGGGTCCGGAGCCAAGGGGATAGACATAACGATCAAAATCGGCCTTGGTCGAACTGCCATTGGCCGCCAAGGTCAGAATCTGCCCATCGAGGAAATCCCAGCTGGCCTGATCCTCATTCCAGATAGCTCTGTCCGCACGCAACATCTGCGTGAAACCAGATCGAGAGAAATCCAGAACCGTCACATCCACCATTTCGCCGTCCTGAAACTTGCGGGAATAGAACAGTTGGTTCAGGCCCTTGCCGTCTTCCTCACCCTGGGAATCGATGCGGCTGCCGAAACGTGGATAAATGATGTCGCGACCTGTCTCACTAGCGAGTGAGCGCCCCAAGGCTCGCTTCAAGGTGACCTCTGCATAGCGTTGGCTTCGGGGAACCACCACGTCGTTGAGGACGAAGGTGAACAGGGTCATCACCATCGAAAGAACGAGGGCCGCACTGATCATCCGCACCGTGGTGACACCGAGGCTGCGCAGGGCGGTGAGTTCACTGTTCGCCGAAAGGCGGGTGAATACAAACAGCGATGCCATCAGGGTTCCGATCGGAACGGAGAAGGCCAGCCAACGCGGGATGCTGAACAGCAGAACCTGCACCGCGATCGTGATCGGCAGGTTCTTGTCGACCATCTGCCGCACCAGCTCAAACATCACCCCGCCGGTAAGCAGCAGAAGGGTGAACAGCGCGATAAAGAACAGCAGAGGACCCAGGAGTTCCTGGAGCAACCAGCGGTCAAGAAGAGCCAGCCGCATCCAGGTGGCCCGTTTAAAACGTTCCAAAATCACAGCTGGAATCCCTCCCCGAGGTAGTAACGCCGCACCTGGGGATCGGCTGCGACCTCATCGGAGCGTCCTGCAGCCAACACCGCTCCATCGTTAAGGATGTAGGCACGATCGGTGGTGGCCAGCGTTTCGCGCACGTTGTGATCGGTGATCAGGATGCCCATGCCCCTTGACCGCAATCCCTCAATCAGCAGTTGAAGGTCGGCGACAGCCAGGGGATCGACACCAGCGAAGGGTTCATCCAGGAGGAGATAAAGCGGTCCATTGACACCGGAGGCCAGCGCTCGGGCAACCTCACAGCGACGACGTTCCCCACCGGAGAGTTGGAAGCCACGGCGGTTCATGAACGCCGTGAGATGGAAGTCTTCAATCAGCTGCTGGCGCCGCTCCCGCCGTCGTTCAGGGCTGAGATCGGTCTGATCAAGGGCAATATCCAGATTTTCGCGCACGGTGAGATTGCGAAAGACACTGGCTTCCTGGGGCAGATAGCCCACACCGAGACGGGCCCGTTGCGGCATGGGAAGGTCTGTGACACGCCGACCATCAATAACCACCTCACCCTGATCAGGGCAGAGCAGACCAATCACCAGGTTGAAGGTGGTGGTTTTGCCGGCTCCGTTGGGGCCGAGCAACCCGACCACCTCGCCAGGAGACAGAGCCAGATCCAGATCCTTCACCAGCTGACGCCCCCCCAATGTGATGGAGACGTTTGACAGTTCCAGGGTCATGGCGCCACCGGTGTGGTCGCGGGGGCGCCGTCCAGCACAGGCTGGCTGGGCTGAAGTGTCCATTGACTGAACACCTGCTGGCCAGGAAGGGGATTGGCAATCGCCCTTCCTTCCTCCAACAGGTAGGTGAACCGATCGGCACGGAGAAGATTGCCGTCGGTCTGGATCACGTCGACATCACCACTCAGCACAATCCGATCTTCTTCAGTGAAGTACTGCGCCTGACGGCTTGTGGCCACCAGGCCCCGGTCGGCATGAACCAAGCGAACGTTGCCACTGGCAGTGATCACACCCGTGCTGTTGTCTGCCGATTGCAGGTCGGATTCGATCGTGATCACACCGGCTTCAGCAGCTTGCTGGGACTGCGCAGGGAACAGAGGGCAAAGTGCAGCCAGAAGAGGCAGAAAGAGAAGAAGGCCCCCGGAACGGAGCATCGCCTTGGCTGCCACGCAATCAATCCACAGTTGGTTGAGGTTACCGGCGCTTCAGCTCTGCAACCGCAAAACAGGGACAGTGCATGACTCGGGATCCCCATCCAGCTGAAGTGCTTCAAGACGTTGCTGCGCCGCACCGCACAACGCCTCCAGATCAAGACCCAGATCCGGTGTACCTGGACGTTTCAGCCGTCCAAGCGCTTCGCCGTACAGGATCGTTGCACCTCGCCGATTGCCCCGTTGCAGATGCAACTGCGCGACAGCAACCTGCAGGATTCCCTGCAGGCTGCGCCGCTCTGGATCAGCCGTTTCATGCCACAGCTCCTCAAACACATCGTGGGCGGCGTACCACTCACCTGCGTTGAAGAGCTCCAGGGCCTGTTGAAAGCGGGGATCCGCTTGGGGCATCAGCGCTTGGCCTTCGCAGGCTTCTTGCCAGGAAGCTTGCGCAGACGAATCGACTCCGGCGTCACTTCGAGCATCTCATCAGGTCCGATGTATTCCAGGGCCCGTTCCAGGGTCATCTGAACCGGCGCTTGCAGCGTGTCCAGTTCCTCCGCACCGGCGGAGCGCATGTTGGTGAGCTGCTTGGTCTTGCAGACGTTGATCTCAAGATCCTGGGGTCGGTTGTATTCACCGATGATCATTCCTTTGTAGACCTTGGTTCCCGGGCTGATGAAGAACTGGCCACGATCCTCGGCATTCTTCAGCGCATAGAAGGTTGCCGTTCCTTCTTCGAAGGCGATCAAAACACCGTTCCGACGGGTGTCGAAGTCACCCATCATCGGGCGGTATTCATAGAAGGAATGGCTCATGATTCCTTCGCCGCGGGTGGCCCGGATGAATTCACCCCGGAAACCAATCAGACCGCGGGATGGAACGATGAATTCCAGCTGGGTGCGGCCGTCAGCACTTGTTTCCATGTTCTGCATTTCGCCCTTGCGGGTGCCCAGTTTTTCGATGCAGCTTCCAACCGCTGGTTCAGGAACATCCATCACCAGGGTTTCAACGGGCTCGCATGGGGTGCCATCGATGGTGCGGTAGATCACCTGAGGCTGAGACACCTGGAACTCATAGCCCTCACGACGCATGGTCTCGATCAGGATACCGAGGTGGAGCTCGCCGCGACCACTCACGGAGAAACGGTCCGGTGAATCGGTGTCTTCGACACGCAGGGCCACATTGGTGAGCAACTCACGCTGCAAGCGGTCACGCACCTGACGACTGGTGACGAACTTGCCTTCCTTACCTGCAAACGGGGAATCGTTGACGACGAAGGTCATCTGCAAGGTGGGCTCATCCACCTTGATCAGCGGCAGAGCCGTGGGTTCATCCGGGCAGGCGATCGTTTCGCCGATATTGACGTCGTCAAAACCAGCCACGGCCACCAGGTCTCCGGCGAACGCCTCTTCGATCTCGATGCGTTGAAGGCCTTCGAAGCCCAGCAGCTTGCTGATGCGACCCTTCTTAACGGAGCCGTCGTCCTTAATCAGAGCAGCATTCTGGCCCTGTTTAATTTTTCCGTTGTGAACGCGACCAATGATGATCCGGCCGAGGAAGTCGGAATAATCAAGGGTGGTGATTTGAAGCTGGAGGGGCTTCTCGGGGTCACCAACCGGCGGCGGAACGTGGCGAAGGATGGCATCGAACAGCGGACGCATGTTGTCGCTGTCGGTCTTCATATCGGGCTTGGCGAAGCCTCCGAGACCACTGCCGAACAGATAGGGGAAATCACACTGATCGTCGTCGGCCCCCAGTTCGATGAATAGATCGAGAACCTTGTCGACGGCAGTCTCGGGATCAACACGGGCACGGTCGATCTTGTTGACGAACACGATCGGACGGAGCCCTTGCTCAAGGGCCTTCTTCAGCACGAAGCGGGTCTGGGGCATCGGCCCTTCATTGGCGTCCACGATCAGCAGACAGCCGTCAACCATGCCCAGCACGCGCTCCACTTCGCCACCGAAGTCGGCGTGCCCCGGGGTGTCAACGATGTTGATCCGCGTGTCGTTGTAAGTGACCGCAGTGTTCTTCGACAGGATAGTGATGCCCCGCTCACGCTCCAGATCGTTGGAGTCCAATACACAGGTGGGCACCGCTTCGTTGTCGCGGAAAATCCCTGACTGCGCCAACAGCGAGTCGACCAGAGTCGTCTTGCCGTGGTCAACGTGGGCGATGATCGCGATGTTGCGGATCGCCTTGTTGTTGGCGCTCATGCGGGCTGACCGTAAGAATTTGTGAAGAACGCCAAAGGCGCAGTGCGACAGGTTATCTCAACGTGAGAATCGACTGGTGCGCTCAGGACCCCTGATCCGCAGACTGCCGCGGGTGACCCCGAGCTGGTGGTGGATCCGCTCCTGAGACCACACGTCCTGGGTGGCCATTCGACCCGCCATAGCCTCGGCATAGAGGCTGATCCGACGGCGTGTGGCGGCAGCATCCTCATCGAGGAGTTCAAGCCGAATCCTGCGCACGCCTGCCCGCAGCAGCGACGGAAGCGCTTCCACCCCGGATTGCGCAGTCCCATTGAAGAGCGTGTTGCGACAGCCCAAATCGGCACGCAGGGGATGGTCAACGCCACTGCGATCCCTCAGCGTTACGTGGTGCTTCTCGCAGGGACGACCGCAGTCGGTGTGGTCTTTTCCGTCGGACAAAAAGGCACAGAACAGGCAATGCTCCATGTGGAACAGAGGCATGTGCTGATGCAGGGTGACCTCCAGCAAAGCTGGATCAACAGCAGCCGCCAAATCCAGCAACTGCTGAAGGTTGAGGTCGTAACTCGCGGTAATGCGCTGCAGCTTCCAATGGTCGCGATACCAGTGAAAACTCAGTGGATTGGCAGTGTTGAGGGAAAAGTCGCCGATGCAGGGGGCCAAAGGGGTCAACACCTCCAGCTGATCGGCATTGCGCACGAGAAAACCGTCAGGGCGAGCGCGAATGAGTGGCTCAAGGCTCCAGCGTTCGTCGGGTCGTGTGATCCGTGCCCCGGCCAGCCAGAGTCCATCCGGCCAGCAGCCTCGCCCCATTGCCACCGCTTCCCGTAGCTCGCGGGGCTGCTCAAGGTCCGCAACCACCGACTGGACCGGCAGGCCCTCGTCGGAGAGATTCACCAGTGCCTGCAACTGCTCAAGACTGCGCACCAGAACAACCAGACCCGGCGCCGTCTCGCTCTGCGGGGCGAGAGATTGGGGACACATCCTGGCCAGCAGCTGCTTGGCATCCGCCCGTTCGGAAGCAGCCGGGATAGAAGCTGAGCCTGTTGTATCGTCCAGCGAGGCCTCCAAAAGCTCAAGCAAAGCCCTGCGCATGCGGTTCAGCTCAGCCACAGGCAGGAAAAGATCTCCCTGCAGCTGGATTTCCAGAGACTGAAGCAACCAGCCCGTCCCCCCCAGCCGTCCCAGTTGCTCCTGGAGCCGTTCACGATCGAGGGGGCGCTGGGAGGCTTGCTGCAGCGGCATCATGCTGCTGAGCTTGAGATCCAAGCCCTGCGGGGCCAGCAATTGCAGTTCGAGCGGTGCATCCAGCCGACCGGACACCCGCAGTGCCAGATCCCGGGACCGGGCCTCCACCGTTCGGCGCGCAGCACGCTGCCAACGGGACTGCCAGTCGGGGTCGCTGGTGAGCCACACCGACGCTCCAGGGCTCAAGCCAGAGAGATCCGCACGATCCGGACCCAGCCGCAGCTTCCAGCGTTCGGCGCCCATCCGCTCACACACCATGATCCGGCCACCGATTTCCCGTGGTGGTTGCAAGGGATCAGACGAATGTTGTTCCAACACGATCCCCTGACCAGGATGCAACTGCTCTCGACTGCGCAGGTGCAACCAACCGCCCCGCTCAACCCGAAGCAGCTGCCCCAGCAGGGGACCACGCTTTTTGCTCCAGCGGCCATGCACAAGGCGACGGTGGTTCACCCCCTCCAGCCAACCGGTGGAGAGCCCCCTGGAAAACGCCAGCTCCAGCTGGCGTTGAACCTGCGGAGCCGAGACGGGGATCTGATCCAAGCGTTGCCGATAGGCATCGGTTACGGCAGCCACATAGGCCGCATCCTTTAACCGCCCCTCGATCTTCAGACTGGCCACGCCGATCCGCTGCAACTCCGGCAGGAGCTCCCAGGCAGCAAGATCCTGGGGTGACAGCAGATAGCGCTGATCTTCGAGAGCGCGGGGCTCACCATCCACCACCATTTCGTAGGGAAGACGGCAAGCCTGAGCACATTCGCCTCGGTTAGCACTGCGCTGGCCAAGGGATTCACTCGTCAAACACTGCCCGGAATAGGCGACGCAAAGGGCGCCATGCACGAAAACCTCCAACGGCATCACGAGGTTCCGCTGGGCTAGTTGCGCCTGCAGGCGCTCGAGATCACGAAGGGCAAGTTCACGGGCCAGCACAACCCGCTGACAACCAAGCGCTGCAGCCTGGGCAATCCCCGCTGAGCTCGTAATCGACATTTGGGTGGAGCCATGCACGCAGAGATTCGGCACCAGGCGCTGAGCCAATCGACAGAGCCCAACGTCCTGGACGATCACCGCATCAACAGCCGCCTCGTCGGCAGCAATCAGCAACTGTGCCGCTGCCGCGAGTTCATCACTGAACACCAGCACGTTGAAGGTGAGGAAGCCCTTCACATCGCGCTGATGCAGCCATTGCATCAGCTCAGGGAGGTCATCAAGTCTGAAATTTTCCGCCCGCTGCCGAGCATTGAAGGCATCAACACCGAAGTACACCGCATCAGCGCCGGAGGCGACGGCCGCCTGCATCGCAGCCCAGTCGCCGGCAGGAGACAGCAGCTCAGGGACGGTCAAGGATCGCGCCTAGAGAAGCGACGGGCCGCCTCAAAGAGACGCAATGCATCCGCATTGCCCTCATAGCGCCAATGCCAGGGTTCGTACATCACACCCTGCTGATTTCCCTGAGGGAAGGACAGAACAAAGTGATATCGAGCGGCATGGTCCTGCAGCCAACGAAAAGCGTTGGTGTCTTGAAAGCTCTGGGAGAGGCTGGTTTCAGGAACCCGGCCATCACCAAGATCAACGGCATAACCAGTGCTGTGCTCGGAGTAGCCCGGTGGAGCCGATACCTGGGCACGTTCCTCTGCAGTCTGATTACGTTCCGAGGCCACATCAAAAAAAATAGACTCCTGCAGGGCCAACGAGCGAAACCCGCTGAGCAAGCGGAGATCGACACCGTCGGCCGCAGCGGAACGCATCATCGTGTCGAGGGCATCGGCTGCCTCCAAATTCAGTTCAATCCCCGGTTGAAACACGATGAGTTGATCCGCTTGCGCTTCGCGATAAGGGAAGTGCCCCAACAGGCGTCCATCCGCATCGGGACGTTCACGAAAGCCTGAAATCTCGAGGGTCTGCGTGGGTTGCCGTCGAGACAACAGGGTGGGAGCGACCAGCACCGCTACCAGGGTTCCAGCGCAGACAAGTACAAGTCCGAAAAGCAGACCAGCAGCGCCATTTCCCTTTCGTTGACGCGGCGGTCGTGTCCGACGGGCGACCGGAATATCCTCCCGCTCGGTGCGTCGCGCAGAGGAGGCCCGAACCAAAGCGCTGATGCGTGTTGTTTCGATCGTAAAGGCACTGGCCAGTTCGACCCACAAAGGTCGTTGTGACAGTGATAGCTTCAAAAAACAATCCAGCGGAGACGGGCTGAGATGTTGCGAGTTGCGGTGATCGGCGGTGGCCCCAGCGGCTCCTGTGCTGCAGA
This sequence comes from Synechococcus sp. PH41509, assembly GCF_020514285.1. Taxonomy (NCBI): domain Bacteria; kingdom Bacillati; phylum Cyanobacteriota; class Cyanophyceae; order Synechococcales; family Synechococcaceae; genus Synechococcus; species Synechococcus sp. PH41509. The sequence goes on from NZ_VTLD01000020.1 coordinate 50,390, forward strand.
GATTCTGGCCAAGGCAGGAATTCAGACCTGGTTGTTTGAGCGCAAACTCGATAACGCCAAACCCTGTGGAGGTGCCATTCCTCTCTGCATGGTTGAGGAGTTCGAGCTTCCGGACGAGATCATCGACCGCAAAGTGCGCAACATGAAGATGATTTCCCCTTCCAACAGGGAAGTGGACATCAAACTTGATCCCCTCGGCTACGACGACAACGCCTACATCGGCATGTGCCGACGGGAAGTCTTCGACGCCTTCCTCCGCAACAGAGCCGCTGATCTAGGAACAACCCTGATCAATGGTCTGGTGCAGAAAATCGACACCGGTACTGACCGTCAGGGGCCATACACCATTCATTACGCCGACTACAGCGGCGGCGGCCCCACCGGAGAGCAGAAAACCCTCGGTGTCGATCTAATCATCGGTGCTGATGGCGCCAACTCACGGGTGGCGAAAGCCATGGATGCCGGTGATTACAACGTGGCCATTGCCTTCCAGGAGCGGATCAAGCTTCCGGCCGAGGAGATGACCTACTACGAGGATCTCGCGGAGATGTACGTCGGCACCGATGTGTCACCTGATTTCTATGCCTGGGTGTTCCCCAAGTACGACCACGTTGCTGTAGGAACCGGAACCATGCAACAGAACCAGAGCCTGATCAAGGGTCTGCAGAAGGGCATCCGTGAACGGGCCAACAAGCGCCTGTTCCAGGGCGAAGTGATCAAGGTGGAAGCCCATCCCATCCCTGAGCACCCTCGTCCGCGACGGGTTGTAGGCCGAATGGCGCTAGTGGGAGATGCAGCTGGTTACGTCACCAAGAGTTCAGGAGAAGGGATTTATTTCGCTGCCAAGAGCGGCCGGATGTGCGCTGAAGCGATCGTGGAAATCTCCAACAGCGGTGCTTCCATCCCAACGGAAAAACAAATCAAGTCGACCTACATCAAGCGCTGGGACCGGAAGTACGGCGCCACCTATGCGGTTCTCGACATCCTTCAGCGCATTTTCTACCGCAACGACGCCGCCAGGGAGGCCTTCGTCGAGATGTGCGACGACAAGGACGTACAGAAGCTGACCTTCGACAGCTATTTGTACAAGCGGGTGGTGATGATGAATCCCTGGCAGCAGATCAAGCTCACCCTTCGCACTGTCGGCAGCTTGATCCGGGGCGAGGCCCTGGCTCCGTCGAAGTACAACCCTGTTCCCTCAGCAGTTGGTCGTTCAGACGGCGATTTTCTTGCCGAGGAAGCTTCACAGCAGATCAAGGCTCAGGCCACTGAGTCGAAAGGATCCAACTCCAAGGAAACGGAGTCGAAAGAAAAGGCCGGCGTCTCCTGAGGAGGCCGGCCCCAAACAACCCTGAAGTTGCTGGTTAGTTGCGCGACTCGATCGCTTTGCCAGCAGCATCTTTGATCCGCTCAATCCCCTGCTCGATGTTCTTGGCCGGGGAGGTTTCTTTCTTGGTCGTCGACCAGACGTTGACGGCGTAGATGGCTGCGGCCGCGATGATGACGGCCGCGATGACGGTTCCGAGGCCGTTGCCTCCCTGGCGAATCACGACAGGCTGCTGGGTGGTGTTGGTCTCTTGATCAGGCATTCCAAAGGAATGGACTCGCTCCTGCTTAGCCGCTGGGGCTGGAGCTGCCATTCATTTGGATTGAATCGATTCAAATTCAGCCAACACCGAAGCCTGATTCCGCAGAACGGCCAACAAATTGAGGCGATTGAGCCGCAAGTCGGGGTCTTCGACCATCACCATCACGCTGGTATCACCGTCGAAGAAGGCCTGAAGAATCGGGGTTGCGGCCACCAGCGCATCGGCTAGAGCTTGATACGACCGCTGCTGAGCCAAAGGTTGCAGCTGCTCCAGTGCGGCGAACAGATCCTGCTCACTGGCCGACTCGAAGCGTTCAGCCTGAACCACATCGCCAGCAACAAGCTGATCCCGCGCCAGATCACCCTTCTCGGCCAGCTTGGCGGCCCGTTGAACAACCGCTTGCACGGCATCCAGCTGGCCGCTATCCCGGAGAGCACGCAACAGCTGAAGCCGCTGTTTCACGTCAAGAGGATCACGAAGCAAACGCTGGTTGGAAACGGCGTCTCCAGCAACAGCCTGCACCAGATCCGGAGCAAAGCCGTCGTCTTCCAGCTGAGACACGATCCGCTGCCGCATCAGCTGACAGAGGTCGTTGTGCAATTGGCTGGAGTCGACCGCAAAGGCCGGGAACAGGGCAGCCCACTCGGCCACGGCATTGGTCAAGAAGGCCATGAGGTCCAGCCGCCAACCCATCCCCCAGAGAATCTGCAAAACACCGTTGCCAGCACGGCGCAGGGCATACGGATCTGAGGATCCCGTCGGGCGCTCGCCTTTGGCAAAGATGCTGAGCAGCAGCTCCAGCCGTTCTGCCACGGCCACCACAGCCCCCGCAGACGTTGCTGGCAGGTCATCACCGGCACCTCGGGGCAGATAGTGCTCCACCACAGCAAGGGCGACCTCGCGGGGCTCTCCCTCCTCCAGGAGGTACTTACCACCCATCAGGCCCTGGAGTTCCGGGAACTCGCCCACCATCTGACTCACCAGGTCGTTCTTGCAGAAATGAGCTGCTCGCTGGGCCGCATCCGTAACGGCTTGATTAAGACCGAGTTGCTTCAACAGCAGCCCCGTCAGCCGCTCGATCCGCTCGGAGCGGTCGAGAAGACTGCCCAGCCCTTCAGCGAAGGTGACTCGATCAAGGGCTTCACGCCGAGATGCGCTGGACTGACGTCGGTCAACGTCCAGGAAAAATTCGGCATCCGCAAGACGCGCTCCGAGAACGCGCTCATTGCCGCGGACAATCAGGGAGGCTGCCGGAGCCAAGCCGTTGCCCACCAACAGGAACTGAGGACGAAGCACCGCATCAGCGGTCAGTCGGAGCGGGTCAGCCTCCAGGCCAGGCACTTGCAGCGGAACATAACGCTGATGGGCCTGCATCACCGTGCTGATCACTTCGGGGGGGAGCTGCAGGAAACGCTCAGCGATGGTTCCCTCGAGGACCCTTGGATCCTCGACAAGGTCGACGAGTTCCTCGAACAGGGACTCTGGACAGTCGGGAGTTCCATTGGCGGCCTCAGCCGACTGATCAAGACTGGTACGGATCCGTTTAGCTCGCTCCGTGCGGTCAACAACAACACCGGCAGCGTCGAGGGTCTCAGCGAACGCATCCGCCGATGCGATGGAGAGCGGCTCGTCACCATGAAGCCGGTGGGCACGGCTGAAGCGATCGCTGCGGACCTCAGGGTCAGCGCCATCCAGCACCACAGGAATGACGTTGGAGCCCTGAAGGGCGAGCAACCAGCGGATGGGGCGACTGAAGCGCTGGGCTCCCGTTCCCCAGCGCATGAACCGCCGCCCTTGGAGGGCATCGATCCATTGGGGGATCAGAGCCTGAAGGAGATCAGCACTGGCTTGACCAGGGGTCAATACCGTTGCAAAGACGCAGGGGCCCTTTGGCGTCTCTCGCTGTTCCAGCGCTGAGGGATCGACACCGCAACGCTTCGCGAAACCGATCGCCGCAGGGCCGGGAATGCCGTCCTTGAAGGCTTGAGCCACGGGGGGACCTTTGCGGTCTTCCTGAAGATCAGGTTGTCCGTCTTCCAGATCGGCGACGGAGACCACCAGACGCCGGGGGGTGCCGAACACCGACACAGCCCCGTGCCCAAGCCTTGCCTCACGCAAGTCGCGACTGACCCGCTGCTCAAGCTGGGTCAGCGCTTGCTTGACGAAATCAGCGGGAAGCTCCTCGGTGCCGATTTCCAGAAGAAAGGTTGCCGTCACGCCAAGGTCAGAGCCGGAGGCGACTGTATTGGAAGCCGTTTCGCTACGTTCAAATCAAGAAGTCCTTTTCGGGGTGGGGGAAAGCTCCTTGACAGTGGCGGAAACCGGATCTCAATCCCTGTCTAAGGCGGAGCAGCGCAAGCTGGACAGTGACCATCTGCGCGACCCACTGCTGAGCGAGCTCAGCAACGATGAGGTTCGCTTCACAGAAGATGCCGTTCAACTGCTGAAGTTCCACGGCAGCTATCAGCAACATCACCGCGAACTGCGCAAAACCGACAAGGTCCGCAGCTGGCAGATGATGCTGCGGCTGCGCAGCCCAGGGGGACGCATCCCCGCCAGGCTCTTTCTTGCCCTGGATGAACTCTCCAATCGTCTGGGGGATGGAACCCTGCGGGCAACCACCCGCCAGGCCTTCCAGATGCATGGCATCCCCAAGGCTGATCTGAAAGAGGTGATCGGCACCATCGTTCGCAACTTGGGCTCGACCTTGGCGGCCTGCGGAGATATCAACCGCAATGTGATGGCGCCTCCGGCTCCCTTTGAGAAGGGCGGGTATCCCGTTGCGCGCCGCCTGGCAGATGAGATTGCGGATCTACTCAGCCCTGAGGCTGCTGAGGGGGCTTATCTCGATCTCTGGGTGGATGGTGACCTGAGTTATCGCTTCAAGCCCAGCCGCGCCGTTCGGAAGGCCAGGAAGCGCCAGAGCGAAGACGGTGTGTTTTCAGGCAGCTCTGAGGAGCCTCTATACGGGGACACCTATCTCCCCCGGAAGTTCAAGGTGGCCGTCACCGTGCCGGGGGACAACTCCGTGGATCTGCTCACCCAGGACATCGGTCTGGTGGCCTTTACCGATCCTTCAGGCGAGCTTCGGGGCTGCAACGTCTATGTCGGCGGTGGTATGGGTCGCACCCACAACAAGGAGGAGACCTTCGCCCGCACCGCAGACCCCCTTGGCTACGTCGAAGCCGCTGACGTTCTCGATGTGGTTCAGGCGATCCTGGCGTTGCAACGGGACCATGGTGACCGGGAAGTGCGTAAGCACGCCCGTATGAAGTACCTGATTCATGACAAGGGCATTCAATGGTTCCGCGAAACCCTTTGCGCTACCTACTTCAAGGGAGCACTCAAAGGTCTGCGCAATGAACCAAAGGCCAAACTGCTCGACTACCTCGGCTGGCATCGGCAGAAGGCAGGGATGTGGTTCGTGGGGCTGCCCCTGCTATGTGGACGCCTGAACGGTGATCTGAAAGCGGGACTGCGGCAACTCGTCGAGACCTACCAGCTGGAGATTCGTCTCACAGCCAATCAAGACCTGCTCCTTTGCAACATCGGTACCTCCCAGCGCGCCAGCATTCGCACGCAGCTTGAGGCGATGGGCTTTGAGGTGCCTGAAGCACCAGCCCGCCTCGCCAGACATGCCATCGCCTGCCCAGCACTCCCCACCTGCGGCCTGGCGATCACCGAATCGGAGCGCATCCTTCCAGATGTTCTTGATCGCCTGGATGCCCAGCTGCGGCGGCTCGAGATCGAGAAGTCGCTTCTCGTGCGCATGACCGGCTGCCCCAATGGCTGTGCTCGGCCTTACATGGCGGAGCTGGGATTGGTGGGCAACGGAGTCAACCAGTACCAGCTATGGCTCGGTGGGACCCCCAACCTCCAACGTTTGGCGCGTCCCTACATGGAGAAACTGCCCCTCGACGATCTTGAAAAGACCCTCGAACCGTTGCTGCTGAGCTGGAAGGCCGCCGGTGGTCGACGCAGCTTCGGGGATCACATCGAAAAGCTGGGGGATCAGGAAGTGAGCGCACTGTTAGCGGCCTCGGCATAGACCGCTACAGCAGCACCCTTGCGCCAGGCCCAGAGCTGATCACCGAACGAGTAGTGCCACCACTCGTTCGGGTGCTGGGCGAAGCCGGAAGCATCCATGACATCGGCCAGAAGCTGCCGACGTTGATGCCAGCAGCGGGCATCGGGATCCTCCTGTCCGGCGTAATGCTCGGGCTCTGAAATCGCACCAATGGCATCGATCTCTCCACCCATCTCCAGCGGGATTCCCTCACGGCTACTGAGGGTGAGATCAACAGCGGCACCGGTGCTGTGGGGTGGCGGTGTGGCTGGATCGCGGCTGGGGGCGGCCCAGAACCGCCCCACATCGGCAACCACCCGGTCGAAGGCGTCCCCCGACATCAGTTCAACCCCGCGTTCGCGGCAGAGGTCGGCAATGCTGTGCTCCACCATGAAGGCCTGCACCGCGATCGGGCGCCACGCATCGAAAATGCTCAGGCGAAGGCTGGGGTCGTGATCGCTCAGACGCTGCTGCGCCTTCAGCAGACGCTGAACCACCCCTTGGCGCAATTGGAAGGGATTCCCTGAGGCCCCATAGGGTGCACCGAGCGCCATGTAGGGATGGGGTTCCATCCGCAAGAACTCCCGAGGGAGGTCTTGCAGCGGCTCACCGCACTCCTCGATCGGGATAGGGCTCCAGGGGCGCATCGAATCGTTGAGAGGGGATGGGTCAGTTCAGGGGGGTGCCGCCGCTGAGGCGACGCTGCTGCTCATCCAGGGTCTTGCGCAGCAGCGGGAGCTGTTCAAGGTCTGGATCGTGTTTCAGCAGCTCCTGAGCCGCCGTTCGTGCATCCTCCAGAACAGCACCATCATCGGCAAGGCTGGCCAAGGCCAGATCGGGCAGGCCCGACTGACGGGTCCCCAACACCTGTCCAGGACCGCGCAGACGCAGATCCATCTCAGCGATCTCAAAACCGTCGGTGGAGCGCACCAGCACATCCAGACGCTGGCGTGCCAAGGGATTGGAACTGCCATTGATCAGCAGGCAGTGGGAGGCGGCGGCGCCCCGACCGACGCGACCCCGCAATTGATGCAACTGCGCCAGTCCAAAGCGCTCGGCATGGTCGATCACCATCACGCTGGCCTCAGGTACATCCACGCCCACCTCCACCACCGTGGTCGACACCAGCACCTGGGTTTTACCGGTGGCGAACGCGTTCAACACCGCCTGCTTATCGACACTGGAAAGACGACCATGCAGGAGGCCGACAGCCAAGTCAGGGAAAACCTCCGAGGCCAACTCGGCATGGACTTCAACAGCCGAACGAAGCTCAAGTTTCTCCGACTCATCCACCAGCGGCAGGACCACATAGGCCCTCTGGCCAAGCTGCACCTCCTCACGGATCAGCTCATAGGCCTTCTCGCGCTTACCGGCCGTGAGCATGCTGGTGCGAATCGGTGTGCGACCTGGAGGTAATTCATCGATCTGGCTGACATCCAGATCCCCATGCATCGACAACGCCAGGGTGCGTGGGATCGGCGTCGCCGTCATGGTGAGCAAGTGGGGCTGCAACCCCTTATTGAGCAGACGATCCCGTTGGTGAACCCCGAAGCGGTGTTGTTCATCAACCACCACTAGCCCCAGGCGATTGAAAACGACCGGATCCTCAAGAAGGGCATGGGTCCCCACAAGAACCTTCAGAGAACCATTGGCCAAGTCATCCAACAGCTGACGGCGGCGTGGTCGTGGTGTGGATCCCGTCAACAAGGCGACGCTGACGTGAAGCTGAGGCAACCACTGGCAGAGATTGCGGTAATGCTGCTCGGCCAGCACCTCCGTGGGGGCCATCAGGGCCCCCTGCCAACCAGAGGCGATGGTGCTGAGCAACGCCGCAATGGCGACCACCGTCTTTCCCGAACCGACATCCCCCTGCACCAGTCGGGCCATGGGTTCGGTGCGACCGAGATCGGCTTCAATTTCCTGAAACACACGTTGCTGGGCTGCGGTGAAGCGGAAGGGAAGAAGGTCCATGAACTCCCCCACAAGCCCATCGGCACTGGTCTGAAGATCGAGATCAGGCCCCGTCCGAGAGCGCAGCAGCTGACGTCGTCTTAACAGGCCCAACTGCAAGAGCAGAAACTCATCGAACACCAGCCGGCGGCGGCCCCGATCGAGGCTTTCACGATCCTTCGGCGCATGCAGCGCTTGCAAGGCTTCCGCCAATGTCGCCAGCTCGAATCGCCGTTGCAGCTCAGCAGGAAGGGGATCGGGCCAGGTGGCCGCGAGGGGCAAGACCTGATCAATCAAGCTGCGGAAACGGTCAGCACCAACCCCTTCGGTGAGGGGGTACACCGGCAGAAGACGACCGATGCTGGGGGACTTCACAGGGGAAGAGGGGCTGTCCAACACCTCAATCAACGGATCCTGGAAGGTGATGCCGTAGGGGCCGTCCTTGACCAGACCACTAACGGCCACGGTGGCACCAACGGGGTAAAGGCGCTGCTGACCTTTGAGGTACGCCGGAGAACTGAAGCGTTTGCCAGCCAGGAAGCGACTCACCTTCAGGCGACCTGTCGGATCCTGGAGCTGGAGCTCAATGATGGCGAGATTGGTGTTCCTTGGGCTGACAAATCCATTGCAGCGGCGGATCGTGGCAACAATCGTGGCGGTCTCCCCCAACACCAGCGCCTCAATACGCCGCATCGCCGAGTAGTCGACATGATCACGGGGGTAGTAGCGCAGCAGGTCGCGCACCAGAAGCAGGCCGATCGACGCCAGCCGTGCGGCGAATTTCGGACCCACACCACGGATTTGCGTGATCGGACTATCGAGCTGCAACGGTGACGCAGGCCGTTGAGCGCCCTCTCCAGCCTTGGAGGACGACTGAACCTTCAGCCTTGGCGGTGCCATGGGGGCCGAGGGTTCCAGACGATGGCGCAGCTCATACAGCCACTGGCGAGCATCGGTAACCAGACGCCGGCGGGCAGGATCAGCCAACTCCGGATACTCGGCGAAACCAGCGCTGATCCTGGTCATCCGATCGGTTACGGCCTGAGGGAAGGGCAGTGCCGGCGGGGCTGCAAGCTGCTGCTGCAGAAAGTCGTGAAAACGCTGCTGGCGACCCTGCAAGTTCCGAAAGCCTCGGTCGGCCTCCAACCCCAGCGAACGCTGGATGGGAAGCATCCATGCCAACAACAGCGACAGTTGCTCGCCGGTCAGTCCCCGCTCAGCTGCTGCGTTGAATCGGATGGGGTCTGCCAATGGGTACGGGCCTCACGATCGAGGGAGCGACGCTGCCAGTGGCGTTGCTGCCGAACCATTGTGAGCAGAGCATGGTGGTGAGTGCGCAAACGCTTGCGGCACTGACGCAGTCGTGGGCTGTCGAACTCCAGATCGTTGCTGCGCAGGAGCACACAAAGAACATCCATGCCCTGGTCGAGATCACCGACGGCCAGAGGCAGCCGCAAACGCAACACATTTGTGGCCGTTGGCTGTGTTTCCACCTGACCCTTCAGGACGGCGTCGAGAAGGCTGATGGGCAGAAGCGTCTGGGCCAGCCCTGAGCGCAGCATCTGCACATTCACAGCGTGGGACAGGTTGCGAAGCCGTCGCTCAAGTGCCTGATCCATGGCCTGGATCCAATGCAACAGCGCATCCGGCTCACGAGGAAGGAAGTGGTCGTCGCCTTCAGCAGACTGATCAAATGCGCCACTGGCCTCGACGGGCATTTGTGCCTGCTGCATCGCATCACCGGCCAGCTCGAACAGCGAGCGGAGCACGTCAAGATCCCCTGAAGGTTGGCTGTCTGGTTGTTCAGGGAGAGGTTCAACAACAGGACCTGAACCTGGATCTCCCTGGGGGGAATCGAGGGGGGACGCCAGGCTCAACTGAATCGAGCCACTGGGTTCGTCCTGCTGCGGAGGAGACGATGGCGACTCGGACGCAGCGTCTCTGTTCAACGGCTGACGGCCGAGGTTCTGAAGCATGGTTCGGCTGGCATGGGCCTGCTGGCGCCGCTGCTCTTGCTGCATCTGCTGAACAAGCTGCATCAGCTGCTCCACCGTGAGCAGGACGCTGCAGCGCTCAATCAGATTATTGACCGACGCATGGAAGTTCTGGCGGGTCGAGTCTGGAAGCCGACTAAATCGGGAAGGATCAACCTCGCCGAGAAGATTAAACAGAGCCTGACGGGTGGCTCCTGGAAGCAGCTCACGCAGCACCTGCAGATAGAGAGCCTGCTCCCGGTAGAGGGCGATGGCCCGCAGCCGGCACAACCGTTGAAGGCGCGCCAGCTGATCTGACGGGTCGTAAGCAGGCCTGACGTCCGGGTCGGACAATGGAATCAGCCGGCGCTCTGCATGGACGCCACTTCAGCGGCGAAATCGTTCTCCGCCACCTCGATGCCCTCACCAAGGGTGTAGCGGGTGAAGCGACGAACCTTCACGTTCTCGCCGATCTTGCCGGCAGCCTGCTTGACGAGATCAGCAACGGTGATTGAGCTGTCTTTGATGAAGGGTTGCTCCATCAGAGCGAGTTCCTTGAGGCGCTTGCCAATCCGACCTTCAACGATCTTTTCCTTCATCTGTTCAGGCTTTCCGTCGAGGTCGTCTCGGCCCATCTCAATCGCCTTCTCGCGCTCACGGATTTCGTCGGGGATCTCGTCGGTGGTGACGTATTCCACGTTGGGGCATGCCGCAACTTGCATTGATACATCCCGAAGAAGTTCCTGGAACATGTCGCCACGAGCCACGAAGTCGGTTTCGCAGTTGACTTCGATCAACACACCCACCCGGGCGCCGGTGTGGATGTAACTGCCGATCGCACCCTCGGCAGCGGTGCGTCCTGATTTCTTTTCAGCGCTGGCGATGCCTTTCTGGCGAAGCCATTCAACGGCTTTATTGGTGTCCCCATCCGTTGCGGCCAGGGCCTTTTTGCAGTCCATCATTCCCGCGCCGGTCTTGTCGCGGAGTTCTTTGACAAGCTTGGCGGATACGGCAGCCATCGGTCGGAAGGGAAGAAAAGGGTGGATGCGCCGTTCTCCGTTGACGGAGAACGGCGAGGTCGAGAAGGGAAAGGGTGATCAGGCGTCGGCGTCGCCGCCACGCTGATCGTTGGAACCGTGGCGACCTTCATTGATCGCGTCGGCCAAACGACCCAGGACAAGCTGAACGGAACGGACAGCGTCGTCGTTGCAGGGAATCGGAACCTCGCAGAGGTCCGGATCGCAGTTGGTGTCGAGCATTGACACCAGGGGAATGTCGAGCTTGCGGGCTTCAAGCACCGCATTGGACTCACGGCGTTGGTCCACCAAAACCACGACGTCGGGGAGACGGCGCATGTTCTTCAGACCGCCCAGGTACTTCTGGAGACGCTCAAGTTCGCGACGAAGCACCGCACCCTCTTTCTTGGGGCGCATGGCAATGGCGCCACTGGATTCCATCCGCTCCAAATCCTTGAGACGGTCGATCCGGGCCTTCATCGTGGTCCAGTTGGTGAGCATTCCGCCCAACCAGCGCTGGTTCACATAGGAGGCTCCGCAGCGGGCAGCTTCGAGAGCAACCACTTCAGAAGCTTGCTTCTTGGTGCCAACAAAAAGGAAGCGCTTGCCGCTGCGAGCAGCTGAACGGGTCCACTTGTAGGCGTTGTTCATGCAGACAGCGGTCTGCACAAGATCAATGATGTGAACACCATTGCGCGCGCAATAGATGTAGCGCGACATCTTGGGGTTCCAACGACGGGTCTGGTGCCCAAAGTGGGCACCAGCCTCCATCATCTCGGCGAGGGTGACGACAGCCATGGTTTGTGGGTTTCGGGTTCGCCTCCACCTGCCAGGGACCTGAACAACCAGCAGATGCTGGTGTCACGGTGCACCCGAAACGGGCAGGTGTGCGGAGTGAAAGGACCTATAGAAGGTATCAAAACGTTGATCAACGCAGTCCAGCTGCTTTGGCTTCGCGGAACAGGGCACGCACACCGATGCGATTCAGAGGCAGACGAAGCAGCTCCATTGCAGTCCCCGGGTAGCCATGACGAATTAACCAGCGGAGCAGGGGGCGAAGGCTGGACGGATTAATCAGCCCCCCGAAAGTGAGAAGCTCCCAGAGGATCCGATGGAACCAGGTGAACTGGATGATCAGGCGCACCCGCCGGGTTGGATGTTTGCGGAAGAACACCAGCCCCATGCGGGCCCGTTCTCCCTCCACTTCCACAAGGCGGGGGATTTGATCGAGGCTCAGAGCAGGGTGCCAGTGATAGCCGACAGCGGCAGGACACTTCACCAACTCAACCCCCATCCGCCGCAGGCGCTCACCAAGTTCCAGATCCTCCCAGCCGTAGAGGCGAAAACCTGTGTCGAACAGGCCTGAGCGCTCCAACACCGCCCGATCGATGGCCACGTTCCCCGTAGCGAAATAGGCCCAAGACAAGTCCCTCAACTTGTGACGTTCGGAGCGGGGCGCCTCGAAGTTGGCCGTGTTGATCACAGCGCCATAGGTGAAACAAAGGCGATCACCCCGTTTCTGCCAGCACTGCCTCAGGGCTAGTGCGTGGGTCGCCAGAAAGGTTTCTGTGACCACCAGGTCACTGTCGATAAAAACAATGACGTCACCACGGGCATGATCGACGCCCCGGTTTCGCCCTTCCGCAGGACCACCATGCTCCTGCTCAATCAGACGCACATGGGGGAAACGATCCGACTGGTGCCGCAGCCACGACGGCGTTCCATCGGTGGAGCCGTCGTCGACCACGACAACCTCGTAATCATCCAGAGCACCATCGAGCTGCTGATCTTCCAGTGCCGAGAGGCATTTCTCGAGAATCGGGCGTCGGTTGTAGGTCGGAATAACGACGCTGACGAACATCGCGACAGCCGATGCAGAAGGAACCCACCCTACGAACAACAAAAAAGGGGCCCGAAGGCCCCTTTCTTCTGAACATTGCTTGGCAGATCAGTCCGCCGCGCCACCATTGTTGGCGGTTCCGGTCACGCCATTGCCAGCGCCTTCACCACGGCCGTCGTTCCGCATCTTGCGCTTCTTGAACTTGCGGGCGTAGGCGCGGTTCCGCTCCTGCTTCTCTTTCTTCAGGTTTCTGCGCTTGGCCATGCGGAACTGCGGGCTCTTGAATCAACGCTGAGTCTACTCAACGGCATTCAGCAGACGCCCATCCTCCATCTGGAGCACGCGATCGGCGACATCAACGATGCGTGGATCATGGGTCACCATCAGCACCGCACAGGACTGTTCGCGCGCAAGTCGGCGCAGCAGCTCCACCACCTCCCTGCCGGTGCGGCTGTCAAGGGCGGCTGTGGGCTCGTCCGCCAGGAGCAGCCTGGGATTAGCCGCAAGGGCACGGGCAATGGCGACCCGCTGCTTCTGGCCTCCAGACAAGTCATGGGGGACTTTGGCCATGTGGTCCTCAAGGCCTACGGAGCGGAGCCACTGACGGGCCTCATCCCGACGGGCCCTGTAACTGAGATCAGGCAGAAGATCAGCTCCCATCTGCACGTTCTGTTCTGCGGTGAGGCAGCGCAGGAGGTTGTGCCCCTGAAAAATCATTCCAATGCGTCGGCGCACCTGCTGGCGACGACGACGGCCGGCTCCATCCAGGGATTGCCCAAGCACAGACACCTGGCCCTGCTGAACCGTGCGTAGAGCGCCGATCAAGGTGAGCAGCGTTGTCTTGCCACAGCCGGAGGGACCGGTCAGCAGCACCACTTCGCCCGGCTCGATGCTGAAGCTGATGTTCTGAAGAACCTCGCGGCGCATCTCCCCTTGACCGAAGGCATGGGAGAGGTTGTCGACAAGAACAGCGGGCATCAGAAGATCTCCGCAGGATCTGCATCAATGAGACGACGCATGGCCAGGAACGACGACAACATGCACATCACCAGGATCATCACCAGAACGGTCAACGCCCGGGACAAATCCATGCCGACGGGCAACTTGGTGGCGTCACGAACGAACCAGTACAGACCCTGACCGGCCATGTAGGCGGGGACGTACCCCATCACCGCCAGATAGAAGCCCTCACGGACCACCACTCCCAACAAATGGCTTAGGCGATAACCCATCGCCATCAAGGTGGCGTACTCAGGCAGGTGATCACTCACATCGGTGTACAGCACCTGGTAGACGATCACGCAGCCCACAACGAACCCCATGGCAGCGCCGAGGGTGAAGATGAAACCGATGGAGGTGCTGCTCTTCCAGTAGTTCTGCTCGAAATCGATGAAGCCTTGCTTGGTTAACACCAAAACATCCTTGGGCAGCCGCTGGCTTAATCGGGACACCACCTGCTCAGGATCCGCTCCTGGCTTCAACCGCACCAGACCCACTTCGATCGCCCCAGGCGGCTTCTGAGGCATCAGATCGAGAAACGTCTCGGTGCTCGTAAGCAGATTGCCGTCGGCACCGAAGCTGGTGCCCAGGCTCACCAGACCTGCCACCCGGACGCGGTTGCCAGCGATCTCAGTTTCCACCACCCGGCCATCGCGATACCACTCAGCAATGGGTCCGAATTCAGGGCGTGAAAGCTGATCAAACAGGATCCGTCCTTTCTGCTTGAGAGCGTCAGTTTTCTCAGCCAGGGAGGGGTCGACGAAGAAGGGGTCATCGGGATTGAAGCCCAAGGCCAGGATCGACCGGTTGCGCCGCGTTTCGGGGTTGCGCCAAAGCATCAGCCCCCAGTGCACCGGGGTCACCCCCTCGACATCGGGATCAGCCAGGGTCTGAACCAGCCGCCGCCTGGGAAAGGCCTCCATGCTCACGGAGCTGGCGGAGCGGGGACTGATCAGAACGACATCGGCATCGAACAATCGGTGCGCCGTGACGCTGGCGTCAAAGAGGCCATCACGGAATCCGAGCTGCATGAACATCAGAATTCCCGCAAAACTGATGCCGGCCAGTGCCACCAGCAAGCGAACGGGCTGGCGCGTCAGCAACAGCCAAGAGAGAGGAATCCGACGCCCCCGCCAGAACCGGTTCATGGATCGAAGCGGGCAATCACCTTCAAGCCAGCCAAACGGCTGACTTTGGCTGCATCTTCAGGGTTGAGCACCACATCAACCACCACCACGCGGGCGTCGGCATCGCCGGTGGGATCGGTGGAGAGAACAGACCGTTGTTCCACCTGCGGGCTAATGCGCAGCACGCGCCCGACAAGTTCACCGCGGAAGCCACCGTTCTCACTGGTGAGGCGAACGGACTGGTCGGGGCTAATCCGAGCGATATCGGATTCATAGACCTCGATGCTGGCCTGCATGGCCTGGTTCGCACCCACGTCCATGACCCCCTCCGAACCAGGCCGCTCGCCTTCGCGGGCGTGCAGCTTGAGCACGACACCATCGATGGGTGAGATCAGCTGGCTCAGCAGGAGATCGGCCTTGAGCCCCTTGCGTTCAGCAAGGGCCTGATCCCGCTGTCCCTGGAGGCGCACCAGCTCCTCACGCTTGTTGTCCACCAAAGAGAGCTCGGCAGCTCCCCATTCCGCGGCTTGAGTGAAACGCTCAACCTCAATGGCCTGAAGACGGATCTCCTGGTCCAGGCTTCTCAGCTCAGCGTCAACACGCTCTAGGTCTGCCAGGAGGCCAACACGGTGATCGAACGCCGCCAACACCTGGCCGCGCTTGATCGCATCTCCCTCGTTCACCTGAAGTGAGGCAACCCTCGGGGTCCCCGCCATTCCCGCGTTGGGAGCCGCCAAATTGCGAATGTCCCCTGCAGGCTCAAGTTGCCCCAAAGCAGCAACGGCTTGTGGACGAACCGATCGTTCAACAGGGGGGACAACAGGTGTTGGGGCCGGCTTTGGTCGAAGCAACCAGCCGCCGACTGCAGCGATGACCAAACTTCCAGCCACAACAGACCAGCGCTTGGGACTCATCACGGTTCGGGTGGATTGTCGAAGAGCAGCAAATCGATATAGCGATCGGCCCAAGCCGAATCGAAGGCCTTCTCGAGAACGCGTCGGGTCTTGTCGTTGCGTTTCTGCTGAAGGCAATAGTTCAGCTGGCCCTCGTATCGGCGAACTGTAGTGAGAGCAGTCGACGGTTCGGGAGTCGCTTCGATCACGCTTGTTGCCATCACCTGCAGGTAGTGGCTCACCAGGTCATGAAAGGCCGTCTCCTCTTCCACACCATCCGGGCGAATGAAGCAGACCTTGCTGGAGAAGATGGCTGATCCCCACGCCGGTAGGTCCCGGACCTGCCGAAACGCAGGCCAGGGCTTGGCCTCGAGACGATTCAGCAACTGCTCCGGTAGGGCACCTGAGGTGGGAGAAAGATCGACGATGGCGGCGGAGATGCCAGCCGGGCCGGCCACGATGTCAGCCCCGAAAATCGGCAGGTCGTAACAGGGATCCGGGAACCAAACGCTGTGGAGGATTTGAAGACCGTTCCCGAGCCGCGCGACCTCCAAATGCAATTTGCGAAGGCCGACACAGCGAAAGAGTTCATTCCCGATCGTCAGCCCTTCACCATCGAGCTTCCCCTTGATGAAGCGCAAATCATCATCACAGGGAAGGATCTCCAATCCAGGTAATCCTTGCCAGGCACTGCGAATCGACGCTGCCAAGGCATGCACAAGAGGATGCTGTCCTGGCGGTTGCGCCAGCGGCTTGGGCTGCATCGAAGAAGCAGGCACAGAATGGAACTTTGCCACGCAGTTCTGAACATTCCGTTCTCCGGCCCATCACTGGACCATTGGACTCTCCCCAACGGAGTGCGCTGCGTGACGGCAGACATGCCGGATGCACCCTTGACCTGTCTCGATCTTTGGTGCCGCGCAGGCAGTGCCAGCGAGCATCCCGGGGAAGAGGGAATGGCCCATTTCCTTGAGCACATGGTCTTTAAGGGAAGTGAGCGGCTAGCCGCAGGGGCCTTCGATGAGGCGATCGAGGCCCTAGGTGGCAGCAGCAATGCAGCCACGGGCTTTGACGACGTCCACTTTCACGTGCTGACACCACCGGATCGGGCCCGCGAAGCGTTGGATCTGCTGCTGGAGCTTGTTCTGCAGCCGAGCCTCGATCCAGCCGGGTTCAGTACAGAGCGGGGTGTGGTTCTGGAGGAGATCGCGCAATACGCCGATCAGCCGAATGAGCAAGTGCTGCAACTGCTGCTCAGCAAAGGCTGTGACCAGCACCCATATGGCCGCCCGATTCTTGGAACCCCCCGCAGTCTGGAGGCCATGACCCCGGGCGCTATGGAGGCGTTTCACAAACGGCAGTACCGCGGTTCCAACTGCTGCCTAGCGGTGGCTGGCCCCGCATCCACTGAGCTGCGCTCCGCTATTGGCTCCTCGGCTCTGGCCGGACTCCTGAATGCCCCTGGCCCCTCAGCCCGGTCAGCCCCTCTGAGCGTGCGCCCAGGACGCCAGAGCGTCGCGGTGGATCGCCTGGAATCAGCGCGACTGCTGATGCTCTGGGAAGCCCCCAAGGCCCAGGATCAGGGCGGCGTGATGGCGGCGGATCTCGCTACGACATTGCTGGGGGAGGGACGACGCAGTCGTCTCGTCAACCGCCTGAGAGAGGAGCTTCAGATCGTTGAAAGTGTGTCGATGGACCTCTCGGTTCTGGAGCAGGGGAGCCTGATCACCCTGGAAGTGATCTGCCCAGATGAGCATCTGGACGCTGTTGAAGAGGAGGTCAACCGTGAGTTGCGCACCATGGCGCGCGAGCTTGTCACCGATCAGGAACTGAAACGGGGGCAACAGCTGGTGAGCAATGGGCTCCGATACGCGTTGGAATCGACGGGTCAGGTCTCAGGTCTCTGTGCCAGTCAGACCCTCTGGAACCGTCAGCAGGACCTGCTGCACCCCCTTGCCTTCCTCCCAAAGTGGACAGCGGAGCGGCTGCGCTCGCAGCTGTTTCCCAGGCTTCAACCCGAACAGGCCTTCGTCCTGACGGCCCAAGCCAAGTCGGAGCACGAATGAGCAACCCCGAACTACTGGTCGAACCGGTCGCAACCCCGGGGATATTGGCCGCAAAACTGCTGCTCCCTTTCGGCAGCGCAGAGGACCCCGCTGGGGCTCGGGGAGCCCATGACCTGCTGGCGTCCCTGCTCAGCCGAGGCTGCGGAAATCACAACAACCTTGAGCTGGCTGACCTGGTGGAGGGATGCGGCGCCGGTCTGCGCTGTGATGCCCAGGAAGACGCCCTCATCCTGAGCCTGCGCTGCACGGTGGAAGATGCCGAGCATCTTTTGCCACTACTGGCGCAAATGGTGCGAGCCCCCCACCTTGAGCCCGATCAGGTGGCCCTAGAACGTTCGCTCACGATTCAGGCCCTACAGCGGCAAAGGGAGGACCCCTTCCATTGCGCCACGACCGGCTGGAGGCAACTGACCTACGGCAGCGGTGGCTACGGCCATGACCCTATGGGCATCACCGAGGAGCTGATCGACCTGGATCGGAAGGTGCTGCTTCCCCTCGCCGAACGGCTGCCAGAGGCCTCCAGTGTTCTCGCCCTTGCGGGCAGCGTCCCGCAGCACCTTGTCGATCAATTCCATTCGCTTGAGGACTTCCGCAACTGGCCTAAGGGCAGAGCCAAGGATTCCGCCAGCCGACTCCCCTACGCCGAAGGAGTCGGCACCGAAACAATCCACCTTGAACCGATGGACACCGAACAAGTGGTGCTGATGCTGGGGCAGGCAACGTTGGGGCATGGCCAGCCGGATGAGCTGGCCTTACGGCTGTTGCAGTGCCATCTAGGGGTTGGAATGTCGAGCGTGCTGTTCCAGCGCCTGCGTGAAGACCATGGCGTGGCCTACGACGTGGCAGCCCACTTCCCTGCCTTGGCCGGCCCCGCACCCTTTGTGCTGATGGCGTCAAGCGTGGAGGAACGAGCCAACCTCGCCCTGGACTTGCTGCTGAAGATCTGGGAGGAGCTGCGCGAGCAACTCCTCAGCGAGGCAGAGCTTGAGCTCGCTAGAGCGAAGTACATCGGCCAGCTCGCCCAAGGACTGCAGACCTGCTCCCAAAGGGCTGAGCGGCGCGTTCAGCTGAAGGCGCAGGGCCTCCCCGAAGATCATGACCAGAGATGTGTTGATGCCCTTTCGCAACTGACACCGTCTGATGTTCGCGCTGCAGCAGCGCGCTGGCTCGGTGAACCACGGCTCAGCCTGTGCGGAACCTCCGGAGCACTGGAGCAGCTCGCACGACGCTGGCAGCGCCGTGTTGCTGGTTAGTCCGCCTTAGCGGCATCCACGGGATCCAGCCGGTCGAGCGCAATCAGGAACGTGCCCCGACGGAAGCGGACGGCCACCGTGTCCATCGGATGGAGCGCAACCACCTCACCCACTTCACCGGCCGCCACCAGATCCGGGGGACGCAACATCGGCATCGGATCAGCGGATTTCAGGAAAGGAAGCTGCTGCTTCAGGAGCAGGCGATCACCAATCGATACCGTCATCTGAACTGGGCAGGATCTGCATTGTCGAGCAGGATGGGCCGAGTTGACGGATTGATGTGAGGGCTCTCGCCTCCTGGTGTGGTGCCCTGGCGGGTCTGCTGGCCATCCTCATTGGTGGTCTTGTACCGGCAGCGATGTATCTGCCTGTGCCGGAACCAATTGTTCTGCCCCTGCCCGTGACCTGGCAGGTGCCAGCCCTCCTCCTCTGCGCCATGGTGAGCGGCCCGCGCGCCGGTGTGATGGCCGCCGTTGGGTATCTGACCCTGGGACTGTTCAGCCTGCCGGTGTTCCATGGCGGTGGCGGGCTGAGCTACGTGCTGGAACCAGGTTTCGGCTATCTGGCGGGTTTTGTTCCGGCGGCCTGGCTCACCGGTCGCCTGGCGCAGCAGGACGGCATGAACGACCTGCCCAGACAGTCGCTGTCCGCCCTTGCAGGGCTCCTGGTTCTTCAGATCTGCGGTCTCCTCAATCTCGCCATCGGGGCCATTTTGGGTCGATGGACGCTTGGATTTCTCGAGCTCCTGATGCAGTTTTCCATCGGCCCATTGCCTGCACAGATGCTGCTCTGCATCGGTGCAGGACTGCTCTCGGTTGTGTTGCGTCGGCTGTTGATCATTGAGTCATGAACAGAACCCTGCCGCGTCAATCCACCCTGCTCATTGCTCTTGTCATCGTTGTGGTGGACCAGGTCAGCAAGGCTGTGGCCTCCAGCGTTTTGCAGGATGGCCACACCCTTCCCCTGCTACCGCACCTGATCTCCCTGCAGTTGGTGCACAACACTGGAGCCGCCTTCAGCCTGCTGCGGGGATCCACTGCCCTCCTTGGACTTCTCAGCTTGGGGGTCGGCATCGGGCTGATTCTCTGGATCTGGCGACAACGGGTCCTGCCGTTTTGGCAAGCACTTGCTTCAGCAGCGCTTCTTGGCGGCACCCTGGGCAACGGGCTCGATCGCTGGCGCCTGGGTTACGTGGTCGATTTTCTGGCACTCGAACCGATCGACTTCCCGATCTTCAACGGAGCCGATGTCGCCATCAATCTCGCTGTGCTCTGCTTCGGCATCGATCTCTGGACCCGTCGTGGTGACACCAGCCGTGGCTGACCCAAACTTGCCCTGAGGCTGGTGTGACGCAGGCATGAAACGTCAAACCAAGTTGCTCATCGGTCTTGCAGTTGCCTTTGTGGCACTTGTGGTGATCGGTGTAGCCGTTCAAACCATCCGCAGCCTGCTGTGGGATCTGAGTTACTTCTTGCCTCCCTGGCTGCTTACGCCGGTTCTGCTGCTGGGTCTTGTGCTGCTGGTGACTGTGGTGATGCAGGTGGGCTGGCCCATGTGGAAACGCTGGAAGTCACGCCCCCCTCAACACCCGCGGCAGCCAGCCGCCGCTCCTCAGAACCGCCGGGACGCCGCAAATACAAGCCTGGGCCATGTCGATCGTTTGATCGAACGCATCCAGGACG
Source organism: Synechococcus sp. PH41509 (assembly GCF_020514285.1). Taxonomy (NCBI): domain Bacteria; kingdom Bacillati; phylum Cyanobacteriota; class Cyanophyceae; order Synechococcales; family Synechococcaceae; genus Synechococcus; species Synechococcus sp. PH41509. The sequence continues at coordinate 70,844 of NZ_VTLD01000020.1, forward strand.
ACATCAGCCGCCGGAGTCTGCAAAACGAACGCGATCGCGTCGCAGACGAACTGAAGCGAGGGGATCTGGTGGTTGTTGTGTTCGGCACCGGATCCAGCGGCAAGACATCGCTCATCCGTGCGCTGCTCAATGAAATGGTCGGCGATGTGGGTGCCCCCATGGGCGTCACAAAAACCAGCCGTGCCTACCGCCTGCGTTTGAAAGGGTTAGAGCGTGGTCTGCAACTTGTCGACACCCCAGGGATCCTTGAAGCGGGAGAGGAAGGCCTCAGCCGCGAGGAGACGGCCCGTCGTCGGGCGGTACGCGCCGACCTGTTGATTGTGGTGGTGGACGGTGATCTCCGAGCCTCGGAATTCGCCGTTGTGCAATCCCTTGCTGGCCTCGGCAAGCGGCTGCTCTTGGTGCTGAACAAGCGAGATTTACGAGGTGTGGATGAGGAAAAACGGCTTCTGCAGGTGCTTCGATCCCGTTGCCAGGGACATCTCAACACTGCCGATGTGGTGGCCTGCAGTGCATCTCCTCAATCGATTCCTCAACCCGGTCGTCGGCCCCTGCAGCCGATGCCTGACGTCAGCGATCTGTTGCAACGCCTCGCCGGCGTGCTTCATGCCGAGGGTGAGGAATTGATTGCCGACAACATCCTTCTCCAATGTCGGTCCCTCGACAGCCGCGGTCGTGACCTGTTGAACGACCAGCGCTCCCGGGAAGCCAAACGCTGCATCGACCGTTACAGCTGGATGGGCGCTGGGATCGTCGCTGCCAATCCACTGCCAGGGGTGGATCTGTTGAGTACCGCAGCAGTGAATGCCCAGATGATTCTGGAAATGGCGAAGATCTACGGGGTTGAGATGTCCCGGGATCGTGCCAAAGACTTGGCCATGTCCCTAGGGCAAACCCTGGGCAAGTTGGGCATCGTCAAAGGGGCCATGTCCTTGCTGGGCACCAGCCTCAGCCTGAGTTTGCCCACCCTGATTCTTGGTCAGGTGCTCCAGGGGGTGGTCACCGCATGGCTCACCCGAATTGCCGGCAGCAGCTTCATCCGTTACTTCGAACAAGACCAAGACTGGGGCGACGGCGGGATGCAGACCGTCGTGCAACAGGCCTTTGAACTCAATCGGCGGGAACTCTCGCTGCAGCGCTTTCTGGCCAGTGCCATGCGGCAAGTGGTGGAACCGCTTCAGCAGTCGGCAGCGGGGCGCCTTCCGCCCCGGCCAGAGCCTCAGCAGGAGGGGGGAGCATCGGCCCCCGGGCATCCAGCACCGTGATCAGCAGCAGATAGATCACACCAATAGCCACTGAAATCGCACCGGTGACGATCGCAACCCAGCGTGAACCCTGCTTCTGTTCCGGCATGGGACCCCCTCAAACGAGGGCGATTGTGGACGATCAGGCTTCAGGCCAGCGATGCATTCAGCCGATCGGACAAGTCGCTGAGATGCTGAGCTGTGGTGTGCGGGTTACCCAAGACCGCTTTAAGACAGAAACGGTCGCCGTAGAAGGGTCTCGAGAGCATGTAGCCGTGAGAGAGAAGCATCTGGCGGGTCTCTTCACTCCAACAAGCGGCAGCGTCAATTCCCCCCTCCCTGGCCTGGAACGCCAGAAGGTGAAGGTCACCCGACAACAGCATCAGCTTGTTGGGATCCAACATGGAGGCAAAGGCCTTTCGCCGTTGCAAGGCACCGCTGAGGGTCGCTTCAATCCCAGCCTCACCCAGCTGACGCAGGCCAAGCCAGAGCTTGAGGATCTCCGCGGGCCGGGTTCCCTGCAAGCCGATCTCCCCACCGTGATCCACCCCATTGGGCGCCTGCATGTAGGGCAATCCTGTTGAAAAGGCCTGGCGGAGGTGGGTGCGATCCCTCAGCAACAGCAGCGATGAAGCTTTGGTGATGCCCAGCAGTTTCTGAGGATTCAGAGTGATCGAATCCGCCAACTCCATGCCGCGCATCAGAGATGCGTGGCTGGTGCTCAGGGCGAACACACCGCCGATGGCTGCATCCACATGCAACCAGACCCCTGCATCACGACAGAGAGCTGCCAGATCCGAGAGGGGATCAATGGCACCACGCACGGTTGTCCCAGCGGTGGCCACCACCGCCAGACAAGGGCGGCCCTGGGCTTGCAGTGTTGTCAAACGCTCGCCCAAAGCGTCAAGACAGAGGCCGCCGTCGGGGGCCACCGGAAGCATCTGGAGTGCATCCTCCGACAAACCCATCACCCTTGCCGCCTTGTTGATCGAGACGTGGGCGTCTTGGCTGCAAAGGAGCACGGGATCCCGCTGCATCGAGCCCAAAGCGGCCCGAGCCGAGACCAGTGCCATGAGATTGCTCAGGGTTCCACCACTCGCCAGAACGCCTCCGGATCCTGCCGGCAAGCCAATCCTGTGGCAGAACCAGCGGCAGAGATCATGTTCCAGGCCAGTCAGCCCAGGAGACAGTTCCTCTGCCAGGAGATTGTTGTTCAAGCCCGCGCAAACCATCTCCGCCGCAATGGATGCGGTGAGAGGGGGCGGATCAAGATGAGCCAAGGCACCGGGATGAGACGGCTGGTAGGCCCCATCCATCACTTGCTGCAGATCACTCAGGAGTGATTCGACACCAGCTCCTTCCAGCCCGGGAGCCACCTCAGGCAAAGGGCGCATCAAGGGCACCGGGCCCGTTCGTTCAGCCGAGCCGATCCAACGGCAGAGCAGATCTGAACTGCGGTGCAAGAAGTCATTCAGTACCGGGTCTGCAGCCGAGGGGATGGCGAACGGAGCGAGCCGATCCGATGGGTGCTGAGACTCGGAACAGGCTTGCAACGGAGACCCGTGAACTTCAGTGATCTTCGCGTCTCGTGGGATGGTGCTCAAAGGACAGCGTGTAACGGCGGTGGATCAGCGGGATGACTTGACTCGCTGGATGGACGTTCTGCTCCAGCGGGCCGAGGCCACTGGCGCGGAAGGAGAGGTACCAGTTGCCGCGGTGATCCTGGATGGAAACGGGAAGGCCATCGGACATGGACGCAACAGACGCCAGAACCATATGGACCCCCTTGGGCATGCCGAACTGGTGGCGTTACGGCAGGCAGCGGTGGTGCAGGGCGATTGGAGATTCAACGACTGCACCTTGATCGTGACCCTCGAGCCCTGCCCCATGTGTGCGGGAGCCTTGGTGCAGGCCCGAATGGGAGCAGTGGTGTATGCCGCATCGGACCCTAAACGCGGTGGTTTGGGGGGCAGCCTTGACCTCTCCACCCATGCCAGTGCACACCATCACATGGAGGTGTTGCGCGGTGTGCGCGAGGCTGAGGCGAGAGGGCAGCTGGAGCGCTGGTTCAGGCAGCGGCGGCTTCAGAACCGCTGAAGCGGGGTAGCTCTGTCTCAAACAGGTTGAGGAGACGGTTCACATTTTCTGGGTTGGAGTTGTATCCCATCAGCCCGATTCGCCAGATTTTTCCAGCAAGGGTGCCGAGACCACCGCCCACCTCGATGCCGTGATTGTTCAGCAGATGCTGACTGAAGGCCTTTCCATCCACACCTTCAGGGATGCGAACAGTGGTGAGCGTCGGCAGTCGACGGTCGGCCGGAACATGCATAGAAAGCCCGAGACTTTCGAGGCCGCTCCAGAGCAATTCCGCATTGCTGCGGTGTCGAGCCCAGGCCTGATCTAGACCTTCCTCGGCCAACAGGCGCAATGCCTCGCGCATGCCGAAATTCATGTTGACCGGCGCCGTGTGGTGGTAGACGCGATCACTGCCCCAATACTGATTCAGCAGGGAAACATCGAGGTACCAATTGGGAACCTTGCCCTGACGGGCCGACATCTTGGCCTCGGCGCGAGGGCCCATCGTGAACGGTCCCAATCCAGGAGGGCAGCTCAGGCCCTTCTGGCTGCAGCTGTAAGCGAGATCAACCTTCCACTCATCGATGTAAAGCGGAACTCCTCCTAGTGACGTGACGGTGTCGAGCAGCAGCAGGCAATCGTGCTTGCGGCAGAGATCACCGATGCCGTCCATGGGTTGGCAGACACCCGTGGAGGTTTCGGCATGGACCATCGCCAGGATGGCGGGCTTGTGCTCGATCAAAGCCGCTTCGAGTTCATCGAGAGAAAACCACTCTCCCCAGGGCTTCTCAATGGTTTTGACCTCAGCGCGATATCGCCCAGCCATATCTGCCAGCCGGAGGCCGAAATATCCCTTCACCGCCACAAGAACGGTGTCTCCAGGCTCGACGGTGTTGGCAAGGGTTGCCTCCATGGCGGCACTCCCGGTGCCACTCATTGGCAGCGTGAGGCGGTTGTCCGTCTGCCAGGCGTAGCGCAGCAGTTCCTGCACCTCACCCATCAGCTCGACATAAAGCGGATCAAGGTGACCGATGGGAGTTCGCGAAAGAGCCTTCAGAACCGTTGGGTGCGCGTTCGAAGGGCCTGGTCCGAGAAGCAGTCGATCGGGAGTGCCGATCGGTGCAAAGGCTTTGCGGTGACGATCGTCAACAGGAAGAAGAGAGTTCGTCGTCGCCAAAGCCCTGATCATTGGTTCGTGGTGATGAGCCTACGCAGTCATGCCCCTCGCAAGAGGTGAGTGCTGCTCGATTGCAATCTGTTCAAATCTTGCGCTGAACTTCTGCGCTCAACGTTGACGCACATTGGTTTCACCAAGGCCTTTGGCCAGGTGATCGAACGGTTGCATAACAGTGGCGAGCTGTTCGGACGGCGCACCGTTGGCCAGAAGCATCTCGGCCACGACTTCACCGAGCAAAACGATGCTGCGAACAGTGGGGCCAGTGGGAACGCCAAGGCTCTTGTAGGTGTCGTCCAGCCCGTTAAGAACACGCTCATTGAGGATCGTGCTGTCGCCGGCAACCAGGGCATAGCTGGCGTAGCGAAGGAAGTAATCCATGTCCCGCAGACAGGCAGCGAGCCGACGGGTTGTGTAGGCGTTTCCGCCGGGCAGGAGCAGGTCGGGCTCATCCCGGAACAGCCGCTGGCTGGCCTCACGCACAATTTCGGCGGCTGAACCATTGATCAGCTCAACGGCCTGAATCCGCATCGTGGATTCATCCAGATACGCATTGATGCTGTCGATCGCTGAACGATCGAAATAACGACCCAGCTGGTCGTAGCGACCGATCAGACCGCTGATTGCATCGCGCATTTACCTGAATCTCCAGAGGATCCCCCGCGGACGCTAACACCGTTGAAGCGGGCAAATCCTTTGGCAGGCCTGCATTTCAGCCAAGTTGACAGAAACGGTTACGCAGTTAACTCCAGGCTGTTGGAACGTACCCCTTGATACAAAATGGTGACTTGTGGCTCTATACGGTCACATCACTGCACAATTCAGTCGAGCAGTCCTTTCTTATGTCGAAATCCCCCCAGGACGTCCTGCGCCAGATCAAGGACGAAGGCATCGAACTGATCGACCTCAAATTCACCGATCTGCACGGAAAGTGGCAGCACCTAACGGTCTGCACCGATCTACTGGAGGAAGAATCCTTCACTGAGGGCCTGGCCTTTGATGGTTCCTCCATCCGTGGATGGAAGGGCATCCAGGCCTCCGACATGGCCATGGTGCCCGACGCCAACACGGCCTGGGTTGATCCGTTCTATCGGCACAAAACCCTGAGCATGATCTGCTCGATTCAGGAGCCGCGCACCGGTCAGCCCTATGAGCGCTGTCCTCGCGCCCTGGCCCAACGTGCTTTGAATCACCTCGCCAGCACGGGGCTGGCCGACATGGCCTTCTTCGGTCCTGAGCCTGAATTCTTCCTCTTCGACGACGTCCGCTACAACTCGGCCGAAGGTGGATCCTTCTACAGCGTCGACACGATCGAGGCGGGTTGGAACACCGGTCGAATTGAGGAAGGCGGCAACCTCGCCTACAAAATCCAGGTGAAAGAGGGGTACTTCCCCGTTGCTCCCAACGACACAGCCCAGGACATCCGCTCCGAGATGCTTCTACTGATGGGGCAACTGGGCATCCCCACCGAGAAGCACCACCACGAAGTGGCCGGCGCAGGCCAGCACGAGCTCGGCATGAAATTCGCTGAGCTGATCCAGGCAGCCGACAACGTCATGACGTACAAGTACGTCGTGCGCAACGTGGCCAAGAAGTACGGGAAAACAGCCACATTCATGCCCAAGCCGGTGTTCAACGACAACGGCACAGGGATGCACGTGCACCAGAGCCTTTGGAAAGGGGGTCAGCCGCTGTTCTTCGGCGAAGGCACGTACGCGAATCTGTCTCAGACAGCCCGCTGGTACATCGGCGGCATCCTTAAGCACGCTCCGGCTTTCCTGGCCTTCACCAACCCCACCACCAACAGCTACAAGCGTCTGGTGCCCGGCTTCGAAGCTCCAGTGAACCTCGTGTACTCGGAGGGCAACCGTTCCGCCGCTGTGCGAATTCCTCTCACCGGCCCAAGCCCCAAGGCCAAGCGCCTCGAATTCCGCTCCGGTGATGCCCTGGCCAATCCCTATCTGGCCTTCAGCGCCATGATGATGGCTGGCCTGGATGGCATCAAGAACCAGATCGATCCCGGCGACGGTGAAGACCGAGATCTGTTCGAGCTTCCGGCTGAAGAGCTTTCGAAGATCGCAACGGTCCCGGCTTCCCTTAATGGTGCCCTGGAAGCTCTGAACGCCGATCGTGGCTTCCTCACTGCTGGCGGTGTGTTCAGCGACGACTTCATCGACAACTGGATTGACCTCAAATACGAAGAGGTTCAGCAGCTGCGTCAGCGTCCTCACCCCCACGAATTCACCATGTACTACGACGCCTGATCAGCGCTCGTTGAGCCCCACGACCCGCCTCCCAGGAGGCGGGTTTTTTTGTGGACTGCTTGGCACGCAGTTGCGCGTCACATCCGCTGGAATAGGGCTGTTGTCTGAATCCGCGATGGCGTCAACGCCCCTGAGCAAGCTTGCGTACAAAACGCTTCAGCAAGGCAAAAGCATCGCGGGCCTTGCCCACAAAGAGCTGAGCACCAAGCTGATGGAATGGGTGGCACCCGATGCCGTTCCCAAAACGGAAGCCGTGTCCACCGAGGTGCTTGGTGAACTGCGCCTGGACATGAACAAACTCCAGGAACAGGATTGGCAGGAGGCTCAACAGGGGATCTATCCCGAGCAGTTGCTCTTTGATGCACCTTGGCTCGACTGGGCCAGCCGCTATCCACAGGTGTGGATGGACCTTCCTTCGACCTGGGACCGACGCCGCGAGCGCAACGTTCGCGATCTGCCCCAGGACATCGACGCAGCGCTGTACCCCGATTACTACCTCCAGAACTTTCACCATCAAACCGATGGGTATCTCAGTGATCACTCCGCTGGTCTCTACGACCTACAGGTTGAGATCCTGTTCAATGGCACAGCCGATGCCATGCGTCGCCGGGTTTTGGCTCCGCTGAAACGCGGTTTGAGGCATTTCGCCGACCGTGCTCCCGGCTCCCTAAAGATCCTTGATGTGGCCACCGGTACAGGTCGAACCCTGCACCAAATCCGTGCGGCTGTCCCCCATGCTCAACTCATCGGCACCGATCTCTCCGAGTCGTACCTCCGTCAGGCCAATCGCTGGCTGAATTCAGGGGACGCGTCGCTGGTTCAGCTGATCCGTGCCAACGGGGAATCCCTTCCCTTGGCGGATGGATCGGTTCAAGCCGTGACCTGTGTGTTCCTGCTGCATGAACTTCCAGCTGAAGCACGCCAAAACGTGCTCAACGAGGCGTGGAGGGTGCTTGAGCCAGGCGGTGTCCTTGTTCTTGCCGACTCTGTCCAGATGGCCGACTCGGCCAAATTTGCCGCAGTAATGGAGAACTTCAGGCGCGTCTTCCATGAGCCCTATTACCGCGACTACATCGGTGACGACATCGACGCACGCTTAACGACGGCAGGCTTCGACGGAATCACAGCCGAATCCCACTTCATGACCCGTGTCTGGTCGGCACGCAAACCCAGCAATGAGGAGAGCTGATGAGCGGATTCCCTGACAGCGTCCCTTGCACGAACGCCGGCGAGCCATAGGGTGAATCCGATTACGAAGGGAACTTCATGACTAATCCCTTCCGGCTGCGTTGGCTTCAGGGCTGGACGTTTCAGGTCGTGCTGATGGAAGGAAACGTTCAGGTCGAGGCTCATGGTTTCGGCATCTGCTTGCGAACAGCGTTGCTTCCTGGTGAAAGCCCCCAAGCAGCGGCAGATCGTCTTGTTCTCTCTGAAGATCGCCGGCGGAGGGCCCTGCACAATGCATGGCTTCGCGGTCAGGACATGGCACAACCATCAGGGGTTCCTGCCCCCAAGGAAGAAGCTCCTGCATCCAATTCTCTGGTGGTAGTTGGATAAGCCCATCGCCAACTGGTGGCCTGATCGGCTTAGAGCTGGGCTAGCAACCAGGCCAAAGTGAAGCCCCCTCCAGCAAAGCGAAGTGCCTCCCAGAAACGCTGCCCAGATGCCCTTGGAACATCCCACCCCACAAGCGGCTGGCTGATCAGGTGTGCGGCAAGTTTGCGACGTTGAACCCAGCGTCGAGAGGCAACGCCCGAACCGACATTGGACTGTCTTCGGCCTTGCAGTAGCAAGCGTGAAGCATGGTGCAGCCAACGCAGTTCACTGCGGCATCGTTTGCCTTTGTGCTCTTCCAAGGCATTGAACCCACGTGCTCCGAAACTAGAGCGATCTGCTGATCAAGGGATGACACCGCCTGCCGCCCCATGGCCCGACTCCGCCAAAGCGAAAGCAGAAGAGCTACATCAGCTGCTTCGCATTAGTGATCGCGACTGGCATCAACTGAAAAGCAACCGCAAGCGACGTGGTGCCGAGCTACTCGCGGCAGCTTTGGTGCAATTACTCCGTCAGGGAGACAGCACGGATGTCGAGCAACTAACCCAGCAAGCGCTTGGCTGGATTAAAGGAGACCTGAAGGATCCAGGCTGTCCCCGTCACTGACGGGGCGACGGCAGGCCAATTGCAGTCGATTCCCCCTCCGGCTCCAGCGGACATCGTCAAAACATTGATGAATGAGGAACAGTCCGCGGCCACTGGCAGCATCAAGCGCCGTGGGGAGGGTCGCTGTACGTGACTGCTGCGGCAAGCCGCAGCCTTCATCCTGAACCTGCCAGACCAACCAATTGGGCGTCAGGATCCGACGAACGCGAAGCTTCTTGGCTGGATTTTCATCATTGCCGTGGCGGACGGCATTCACAAGCGCCTCATGCAACCCCAACTCAATGCGTTGACTGGTGAACACACAGCCCACCGGCTCGGTGAGCAGCTCCAGCAGAGGGGCAAGCTGCAACGTGGACGGCAAGGTGAACTCAGCCCAGCGAAACCTCTTGGACGGCACAGTCGAGCCCGTTGACGTCAGTCTTTTGAACTTACCGTTGTTGGAACGCCTCGTCAGGCTCTGCGGGCAACAAGCGCTGGATGATTCAGGACTGAATCCATCAACCGAACTCCCCTTAGCTGATTGATCAACGGCATATGGCCCTCGGGAGCCTCGATCGACCAATTGAATGCACCGGGATACCGGGTCCAGACACCATCACATTTCCAGCCGATCCTGGGCCACAGGCGTTCGTAACGGCCATCGAGGGCGCCCAGTAGCTGGGACTGAACCGTAAAGCCAAAGCGGCCTTGGGAATAAACCGTCCAGAGCCGATCGAGACTGACCAGATCAATTCCCGACATAGGAGCCACTTCGGTGAAGTAGACGTAGCCACGCTTCACAGCAGCATCCCCGGCCAAATCGCGCAGACACTGGCTTGTGATGCGATCCGCTTCCTCAAAGTTTTGGTTGAGCAGCTCCTGCTGCAACGGCCCGTAATTCAGGCCAACCGCGGATTCTGCTGTCAGCCAGCCGGCATCTGGGGATTTGATCAGAGCGGCAATGGACTCAGGCTGGTGACACTGCAGCACCTGCAAAATCCAGCCTGCAGCCCAGTCATCACCGGCAGGATCGAAGCCAGTAAGAAGATCTGACCCGACGGCAGCAAGGTCCTCAGATCGTGCTTCGACCTGCTTGATCAGAGGGCGTCGTTGGCGAGGTGTTCCCTTCGCGAAACGATCCAGCAGCTGGTCGATACTGAGTTTGGTGGCGGGTGTGGAACCGGAGAGCATGAGTCGCAACCGGCCCCAACTGGCTCGGTGTTGGCCACTATGTCAGGCATGGGCGAGACACGTTCAATCGAGATCCAGCAGCTTCGCGAGCTGAAAGGTCCGCTGGTGGATGTGCGCAGCCCCAGCGAATTTGCGAAGGGGCACTGGCCCGGGGCCATCAACCTGCCTTTGTTCAACGATGAGGAGCGGGCCGAAGTCGGCATCGCGTACAAGCAGCAAGGACGCAGACCAGCGATTCATCTGGGTCTTGAACTCACCGGACCCAAGCTCAGCAGCTTGGCCCGTCATCTGGAGACCCTTCGCGAGCTGGGCAATCCAAGGATCTACTGCTGGCGTGGAGGAATGCGCTCGGCCAGCATGGCCTGGCTCGCGCAGCAGATCGAACTCAAGCCAACACTTCTGCAAGGGGGATACAAGAGCTACCGGCGCTGGGCCCAGAACCGATTTGAACAGGTATGGCCCCTGCGCGTCATGGGGGGGCGAACGGGAACTGGAAAAACTGATTTGCTGTTGGCCATGGCGGCCTGCGGAGTAGCCGTTGTTGATCTGGAAGGGCTGGCCCACCACCGCGGCAGCAGTTTCGGCGGCCTGGGCCTGCCGGATCAACCCAGTACCGAGCACTACGAGAACAAATTGGCTGAAGTTCTGGATCAGCACCAACGCCAGCGGGCAACGGCGATTTGGTTGGAAGCCGAAAGCATCCAAGTGGGGAGCTGCCGCATTCCCAAACCTTTCTTCGATCAGATGCAACAGGCCCCGGTGCTTGAGATTCAGCGCGACCTGAACGAACGGGTCGCACAGCTGGTGCAGGTGTACGGCCATCAAGGGGCGTCGGCTCTCGCTGAGGCGACCCAGCGGATCAGTCGACGTCTCGGCCCGCAGCGCACCAAGGAAGCCCTCGAGGCAATTGCCAGGGAAGACTGGTCCAGCGCCTGCCGCGCCACACTTGACTATTACGACCGTTGCTACGACCACGAATTGGCGCGATCCCCCAAACGCGACAACATCGACCTATCGGGCCTCAGTGCTGATCAAGCCGCGCAGACGCTGATCAAGCACGGGTTTGTTGAAATCCCCGATTAAGATCGCTTCTACCGATGGGTCCAGAACGACGTGAGCGAAGCAGCGATTCAGTTCTTTCGGGGAATCAATGAGCCGGTGGTTCCCGATATTCGTCTGACCCGCAGCCGCGACGGTCGTACTGGTCAAGCAACCTTCCGTTTCGAGAAGCCTGCTGCGATTGCTCCAGAAACGATGGGCGACATCACTGGCATGTGGATGGTCGATGAAGAAGGTGAGATGGTCACCCGAGAAGTGAACGGCAAGTTTGTGAACGGCACAGCGAGTGCTCTTGAAGCCGTTTACTCATGGAAATCCGAAGAGGATTTCGAGCGATTCATGCGCTTTGCCCAGCGCTACGCCGAGGCCAACGGCTTGGGTTATTCACAAAATCAGGATTCCAATCAGACTGACGCGGCCGACGATCAACAAGCTTGAGACTGCCCCACTGGCTGTCGTTAACAGCCTTGATCGCAGCGATCATCTTGCTGTGGTCCCTGCGCGAGCTGGTTCTACTGCTCTTTGCTGCAGTTGTTCTGGCCATGGCCCTTTGCACACTTGTGGGCATCCTTCGAGAACGGAGGCCGATGCAACGGCCTCTGGCCTTGATTCTCTGCATCGCCGGGTTGCTCTTACTCGTCGCTGGGGCTGCAGGTGTTGTGGTGCCCCCATTCCTCGAGGAATTTGCCCTGCTGCTGCAGAAGCTGCCCGAAGCGGGTCAGACCCTGGTTCGGATGGGAGTCGACTGGATCGACACCATCAGCGAAGCCATCTATGGCGCCGATGCATTCCCCGACATCGATGAACTGGAACTGAGCGGTCCGCGACAACTCGTGCCCGATGGTTCATCACTGGCAGCAGGCGTGGGCAGCGGCTTGCTGGGCCTGCTCGGTGTTGCGGGAAACCTCGGCAACGGGGTGCTGCGTCTGTTGTTCGTGCTTGCAGTCGCTTTGATGATCAGCATTCAACCCCAGGCCTATCGGAGCGTGGGGCTTCAGCTGATTCCCTCTTTTTATCGACGCCGTGGGCGGCGGATCCTGGATCAGTGCGGTGCCGCTTTGAGTAGCTGGATGGTCGGCGTGCTGATCAGCTCACTGGCGGTGTTTGTGCTGTGCAGCATCGCTCTGACACTGTTGGGCGTGAAACTCGTTCTGGCCAATGCACTGCTGGCAGGACTGTTGAACGTGATCCCCAATGTGGGACCAACGATGAGCACCATCTTCCCGATGGCAGTCGCCCTGCTGGATGCCCCCTGGAAGGCAGCGGCGGTACTAGGGGTCTATGTGGTGATCCAAAACATCGAGAGTTACGTGATCACGCCTTCGGTGATGCACCACCAAGTGAAGCTGCTGCCCGGGTTAACCCTGGCCGCACAGTTTTTGTTCACGCTGCTGTTCGGACCTCTCGGCCTGCTGATGGCTCTGCCTCTAGCGGTGGTGCTGCAGGTGATCATTCGTGAGGTGCTGATCCACGATGTTTTGGATCGCTGGAAACGTCTGGAGCCCGCACGATGACAGCCGGCACGTTTCTTGTTGCTCTCACCCTGGTGGTGCTGGTGCTGCTGCTCTGGCACCTGCGCTGGGTGCTCCTGGTGCTGTTCGGCGCCGTGGTGGTTGCGGTGGCACTGGATGTGCTGATTGTTCAGGTTCAGAAGCGAACACGGCTGAAACGACCACAAGCCCTGGCTGCCGTGCTTGGGATTTTGCTGGTCGCAGGGGGGCTGTTGGGACAGCTGCTGGTACCGGAACTCATCAGCCAGTTCCAGCAATTGGGTCGTGATTTGCCGCAGTTGTTCAGCAAGGTGTCTGATCTGCTGAGCAGCGAGCCACGCCTGGCACAGCTGAATGAAGCGCTGGGTGAGGGCCTCAACTTGAAAGGGCTTCAACCATTGCTGGGCTTTGCAGGCGGTGCGGCGAATTCGCTGATTCAGCTGTTCCTGATGGCCCTGCTAGCGATCTTGTTGGCCCTGGATCCAAGTTCCCATCGGCGCATGGTCGTCGCCGTGACGCCCCGCCCCGCCCGCCAGCAGATGGAACTGTTGCTGGATGAATGCCGTCAAGCGCTGGGGGGTTGGCTCAGCGGCATGACCCTTTCCGCCACCAGCGTGTTTTTGGTCACCTGGGGTGGGCTGTTGCTGCTCAAGGCTCCCCTTGCCCTGTTGAGCGCCCTGGTCTGCGGCCTGCTGACCTTCGTACCCACCATCGGCCCCACGGCAGCAACCCTTCTACCGATGGGATTGGCCCTGCTGCAATCGCCGCAATTGATGTTCTCAGTGCTCGTTTTCCGGCTGGTGCTGCAGAACCTCGAGGCATTTCTGCTCACGCCATTGCTGCTGCGCAAAACCGTAAATCTGCTTCCGACCGTGGCCCTGACAGCCCAGCTCAGCCTTGGCGCCCTGCTGGGGCTTCCAGGCGTGCTGCTCGCCCTTCCTCTGGTGGTGGTGATTCAGGTGCTGATGCAGCGCGTGGTGGTACAGCAGATCATGGATCGCTGGGCCTAAGACCAGAATCCACCCGTGTATCCAAATGAACACCTTGTAGCAAGGGTCACATCTGAGACCAGCACTGACTAGGTACTTTTACGGTGTCGTGAGAGCGACGCGTCGAGCATTGGGGCTCTTGGGAGAGGGTCCCAATTTTTTTTGAACGTGCACCAAGGGCAAGCGGATCAGGGCGAGCTTTCAATCCCCTAGAGCAGCTGGCGCTTCTTCTTCTCACTTGAATCGCGTTCCCGTTCAACCGCTTGCCAATAGGCCGCAGACACCGCAACCTCTTGGCCGCGTTCAATTTTGTTCAGCCGTGATTTCAGAGCCTCAACCTCGGCGCGCAACCCGAACACCACTTCATTGAGACCAGGATTCAATTCCATGAGACCTGAGCAACCAGTTGAGTCGTAGCTCAGGCGCAACACGCAATGACGTTCAGATTGATACCAACACCACCCCCTCCAGGCCAACGATCCAATAGCGTGTCCAATAGGTCTTGAGACGAACGGGCTTGGACGTCATCTTCAATTTCTCTCGTTATGAGGAACTGAGGCAGGCCGTGAAGGAGCTGGTTCGCGAGAACCTCGATCCGGCATTACTGCACGAAGAAGCGCAGGACCTGTTCGAATCGTGGTGGTCCTCGACCCACAGCCAGGGGCGTTGGAACACTGATGTGAAGCAGCGCACCTGGGATTCAATCTGGCGTGAATTCGGCAATGGCTCCAGCTAGCCGAAACGACGCCACAGGGACGGTGAACCCAGCAGCACCACCACAGCCAACTGGTGATGTCGAATCGCATAGCCCAAGCCTGTGAATGTGAACTGATCACTCAGGAGCTGCACTTCGGTGCGCAGATCGCCCAGGGCCAAGAGGATCAGAAGAATCGGAAACCACCGAGCAGGATGGCGTCGCCGTTGAGATTCGCCACTGCGATCAGTCACGGGAACGGTCCCAGAGCGTGAGCAGCGAGGGTGCCAGGGCGATGCTCGACCAGGAGCCCACCACGACCCCCAAGGCCAGAGCAATCGCAAACCAATAGAGCGTTGCTCCACCAAAGAACACCAGGGCTAACAGAGGAAGCAGGGTGGTTCCGCTTGTGTAGAGGGTGCGGGTCAATGTGGCCGACACCGCTTGATCCACCTGTAAAGAGAGAGGCAGATCAGCTGCATCCTTACTGCGTTCACGGATGCGATCAAACACAACCACCGTGTCGTTCACCGAATATCCAGCAATCGTGAGCAGCGAGACGGCGAAGAGGCTGTCGACCTCCAGTTGCAGCACAACGCCAAGCCAAGCGAACACACCACAAACGATGGCAACGTCGTGAGCAAGGGCCACCAGGGCCAGGAAGGCGTAGCGGCGGTCGTAGCGGAAGCTGATATAGGCCGCGATGCCACTGAAGGCGACCAGCAGAGAAATCAGGCTGCTGCGCAACAGTTGCCGACCCAAGCTGGGACCAATGGTGTCGACCGATTGACCACCGGAGAGGAACGGACCCGCGACCGGTTCAACCGCCTGGATCACCGCTTGGCCCTGGGCAGCCGACAGGGTTGGAAGCCGCAACAACAATGACTGACCGCCATCCAACAGCTGAACCCGGGGCGCCCCCAGGTTGGGGAGAGGTTGCCCCTCCTCCACTGGCAGGTCCAGGCTGCGAATCACATCGGAGACCGCAATCGCCTTGAGCTCACCGCAGGAGTCATCACAACGGCGCTCCAACTGAATCTGCGTGCCGCCGGTGAAGTCCAGGCCCGGACGCAGGGGGGCCCGAATGGCGGGATCCAGCCAGCTGAGCAGCAACCCCAGCAGGCTCACAAACATCACAAGGCCAGAGATCAGCCACACCCTGCGCCGCATGCTGCTGAGAGACCAGCGCAGATTGCGGACCTCGCCCGCTGTTGCCGATGACGAAGGTTCAGTCATGGTTCAGGCGGAAGGAGAAGGAAGCTGCCGGGCGGGCAGGAAATTACTGGCACGACGAAGACCGGCGTAACCCATCAGGAAACGCAACAAGGTGCGGGTGCAGGTGAGGGCTGTGAACAGGCTCAGCAACACGCCGATGCCCAAAGTCGCCGCGAAGCCCTTGACCAGTCCCGTGCCAAGGAAAAAGAGAGCTGCACAGCTGATCAACGTGGTCAGGTGACCATCAACGATTGATGAAAAGGCCTCCGAGAAACCGGTATCAATCGAGCGAATCAGGGTGTTGCCCCGCCGCAGTTCATCTTTGATGCGCTCAAAGATCAGAACATTGGCGTCCACAGCCATACCAATCGAAAGGATGAATCCAGCGATTCCCGGCAGGGTGAGCGTGACTGGAATCAAGGCATACACCGCCAAGTTGAACAGGGCATACAGGCTGAGAGCCATCACAGCCACAGCCCCAGGCAGGCGATAGGCCACCACCATGAACACGGCCACCAGAGCAAGGCCCGAGAGGGCGGCCACCAGGCTGCGGCGGATGTTCTCAGCCCCCAAAGTGGGGCCGATGGTGCGAACCTCGATCACCTCAACGGGGAGGGGCAAAGAGCCGCCCCGCAGCTTCACCTCCAGTTCGCGCGCCGTTTCCGCACTGAAATTGCCGCTGATGGTGGCTGCACCACCTGAGATTCCAGCGCTCTTGAACTGGGGACCAACACTGGCGGCACTGATCAGCTGATCGTCCAAGATGATTGCCAGCAATCGGTCGGTGCCCGCAATCGACTTGGTGAGATCAGCGAAAGCCTCAGCTCCCTCCCCATCGAAGTTGAGGGTCACTTCCCAGCTGTTTGGGTTGTTCTGTAGCGGTTGACGACCGGCAGTCACAAGCTGCTTACCCGTCAGTGCGGCCGGCTCAAGCATTGTGAGCAAATCGGCGTCGACCTTCTCGAGCAAGTCCCGAAGCTGCTCTTCCTCCGAGGTGGCCTCGCCCTCGAGCCCAAGAGTCTTCTGGGTTGTCTTGAGCTGATCCAGATCCAGCGGCGCCGGCGTTTCACCGCGGCGGATCTGATCCTCACGGAGCTTGAGAATGGCTTCCACCTGGGAGCGGAGCTGCCTCAGACCACGGAATTCAGCTTCGGTATCGGGCTTCTGAGCACGAAACTCGAGCAGAGCCGTGTCGCCAAGAACCCTCGCAGCAGCAGTGGGGTCCTGTTCGCCAGGGAGCTGCAACACCAGCTGCGACTCACCCACCGTCTGGAGAGTCGACTCGGCCACACCGAGACCGTTGACCCGGCGATCGAGCACGGCTTTCACCGCTTCCATTTCCTCGGAGCCCACACGGGTGATCTCTCCGGCCGGCTTCACCTCAACAGTGAGCTGACTGCCGCCCCGCAGATCGAGGCCCAGTTCCAGCGGAGTACGAACTAAAAACATCCCGGCTGCGATCGCCAGGGCAAGAACAAGGGCAAACCAACCCTGAAAACGCGCCATCAACGTCAGATGTCCTTGTTGACCAACGCCTGAGCCGCCTCAACAATCTGATGCGGCTGAATGATCGTGAGATTCTCCAAGGATCCGTTGTAGGGGGTTGGAATGTCCTGACTGGACAGACGCATCGGACGGGCATCCAGATCGTCGAAGCACTGCTCGGTGATCAAAGCGATCAGCTCGGCACCGATACCGCCGGTCTTCATGCATTCCTCCACGACAATCACCTTGTGGGTCTTACGAATGGAGCGGCTGATCGTCTCCATATCAAAGGGCTTGAGACTGATCAGATCGATCAGTTCAACGCTGACGCCGTCGGCTTCCAATTGCTCCACCGCTTTGAGGCAGTGGTGACGCATCCGGGAATAGGTGAGGATCGTGACGTCCTTACCTTCTTGCACCAGATCAGCCTGATCAAGGGCACAGGTGTAGTCGCCTTCGGGGAGCTCCTCGGTGAGGTTGTAGAGCAGAACATGCTCGAAGAAGAGCACGGGATTGTTGTCCCGAATCGCGGCCTTCATCAGGCCTTTGGCATTGGTGGGCGTGCTGCAGGCAACGATCTTGATGCCGGGCACTGCATGGAAATAGGCCTCAAGCCGCTGGCTGTGCTCAGCCCCAAGCTGACGACCCACGCCACCCGGCCCGCGCACCACCGTGGGGATGGTGAAGTTGCCGCCACTGGTGTAGCGGAGCATCCCCATGTTGTTTGAAATCTGGTTGAAGGCCAGGAGCAGGAAGCCCATGTTCATCCCTTCAACGATCGGGCGGAGACCGGTCATCGCCGCACCCACCGCCATACCGGTGAATCCGTTCTCGGCAATCGGCGTGTCCAGCACCCTGAGATCGCCGTATTTCTCCGCCAGATCCTTGGTGACCTTGTAACTGCCGCCGTAATGGCCGACGTCTTCACCCATCACACAGACGTGGGGGTCTCTGCCCATCTCCTCGTCGATGGCTTCCCGGAGGGCGTTGAAGAGAAGTGTTCCTGCCACGGCGTCCCTTTGATCCCGGCCAATCCGGGTGGTGACGCCAAGCTATCTCAGTCAGCGCAGCGTCAACCGCCAGCCGCAAAGGTGAACAGCAGTAAAACCGAGAGAAGCATGGCTGGAGACAGCAGCAGCGCCAGCTGACCGAGGTCGTGGGGCGTCATCCAAACCCTGGCAATGAGCGGACGCTAGGCAGGGTTCTGATCGCGAGCCGTAAAGAGACTGCGAAGAAACACCAGGGTCAGACCGAGAGCCACAAACCCGGTGCTGAACGTGGCCAGAAAGGACAAGCCCACCAGCAAGGTCTTCAGGGTGACGGCAATGTTTTGGGCAATCGGCGAGCTGTAGTGAGGTGGGTGAACAGCGAAGTACACCACCATCCGCCGGCTCCAGCCCAGGGCAAGCCAAGCCAAGAATCCAGCTGTGAGCGCCCCAGAGAGAAAACTCAGCGGACCTTTGCGGGGATCCCGTGGCTCCGGGCTCTCTGTGGTCTTGGCATCAGTCATGACTCGATCCTCACGCCATCGCGGCGAAAGGCGCAAGACCACGCCCTTAATCCGGCACGTTCCAGCTGGGGAGCGAGATCGCCCTGGACCTCTCGACATATCTCCAGATCACGGAACAGGGCAAAGCAACTGGGACCTGATCCGCTCATCGCCACCGCCAGGCTGTGGGGAACGCTCTTCAACAGTTGAAGCGCCGAGCGCACAGCAGCTGTTTCGGGCGCCACCACCTCCTGCAGATCGTTGCGCAAAGACGGTGGACAATCGCTGCGCAAGGGGTTCAGCCAATCGTCCTGACGTAGGGCCTGCCGGCGGCGTTCAAACGCAGCCTCATCAGCGAGGTAGCGGGATTGGTTCAGCTCGCGGCAGCGTTTGTAGGCCCATGGCGTTGAAACGCTCGCCCTGGGGTCTTTGACCAACAACACTGCCAGGGGTTCGTTGGTCGGCGGCACCGCCTCCAGCTGTTCCCCTCGGCCGAAACAGAGCTGGCACCCCCCGGCGACACAGAAGGGCATATCAGAGCCGAGCTCAGCCGCCATCCGCTCCAAATCAGCGGGGCTATGGCCCAATCCCCAAAGGGCATTCAGACCCACCAGCGCCGCAGCGCCGTCGCTGGAACCTCCAGCTAGGCCAGCACCAATGGGGATGCGTTTCTCCAGATGAATCGACGCCCCCAATTCACTGAAGCCGGAACGATCCCGCAGCAGGTGAGCCGCACGGAGGATCAGGTTGTCGTCGCCAACACTGAGGCTGGCGTCATCGCAACTGAGGCTGACCCGCGCATCGGCGGTGTTCTCAAAACTGAGACGGTCCGCCAATTCGATGCTCTGCATCACCATGGCCAGCTCATGGAAACCGTCCGACCGCAGCCCCAGGACCTCCAGGTGCAGATTGACTTTGGCCGGGGCCGTCACCGTAATCATGGTGGTCGTTCAGTCGCCCCGATTCAAACCCCTGGCCAGGGCAACCCAGATGTCCGGTGCTAGTTCCTGGGGGCGCTGCTGAAGGCTGAAGCCAGCGGAGGCAGCCAAAGCCTGCAAGCGGTCGGGATCGGCCACGCCCGCCAGGGTGTTGCGCAGCATCTTGCGCCGCGCCAGAAATGCCTGCTTCAGCAGGGATTCCACCTGAGCAGCCAAGGCCGGCTCCACCCGCTCGGACGGCGGCAAAGGCTCCAGGCAGATCACTTCCGACTGCACCTTCGGAGGGGGCTGAAAACAGCGCGGCGGCACTGGACACACCGAACCACAGCGGGCAAGCAACTGCATTCGCACACTTAGGGCGCTGAAACTGCTGTGGCCCGGACGGGCACGGATCCGCTCCGCCACTTCCTTCTGCACCAGCAACACAAGCCGTTGGTACGGCGGTTCCACAGGGCGATCCAACCGCCCCACCAGCCGCTCAAGCAGAGGCCCTGTGATGTTGTAAGGGATGTTGGCCACCACTTTATCGGCGATGTGACCGTCACTCAATTCGAGGGGCGCCTCGAGAACATCCCCCTGATGGAGGCTGAACCCGGGGTGATCAGCGAAACGATCCTGCAGACCGGCCACCAGATCGCGATCAAGCTCGATCGCATGCACTGCCCCCACATCCGCAGCCAGAAGACGCTCGGTTAAAGCCCCCCGACCAGGCCCCACCTCCAGCACACGATCGGTCGGCTGAAGATCGGCAGCCTCAACAATCCGCTGCAGAACGGAGTCGTCACGCAACCAGTGCTGGCCGAAGCGCTTGCGGGCGTGATGTCCGGAGAAACCCATGGATCAACTGTGCATCAGCACAGCCGCTCCACATCCATCCAGCAAATCGTTTCTTGGGATGGCATCAACGGCACAAGAGCCAGCTTGATCCGGAGCAGCTTCTCGGCGCAGGTTGGATGCGCAGCTCTCCAGCAACTGATCGCACGCGCCATGCGGCGCCTTTTGGCGGGATGAAACGCATCCAGGCCGCGGCGGTCCCAATGAGCGATGCGACGCCCTTTTACCTCGACCACCAACAGCTGCTGATGCTGTTCCAGCACCAGATCCAGTTCCCCCCAGCGGCAGCGCCAGTTGCGATCGAGCAACCGCCATCCCTTCGCTTCAAGCTGTTGCAAGGCCTGCTGTTCCGCCCAGCGACCGCTGCATTGAGACTTCACCGGCATGAACCATCACTTTCTTGTTCAAACCATTCCCCCCAGGAACGGTTCTAGGGTTCAGCGGTGATTGTTCCGCTCATGCGCAGACGCTTCGCGGCCCTTCTGGTCTCTTTTTTGGTCTTAACCGCTCAGTGGCTGGTGGTAGCTCCAGCCCATGCGGCCATGGATGTCGCCAAACAGGTCTTGATCGGTGCCGACTACTCCGACAAAGATCTGCGTGGGGCCACCTTCAACCTCAGCAACCTGCGCGAAGCCAATCTCTCTGGATCGGATCTACGCGGGGCAAGCCTTTACGGCGCGAAGCTGCAGGACGCCGACCTCAGCGGCACAGATCTGCGCGAAGCCACGCTGGATTCTGCCGTGATGACGGGAACCAACCTCTCGGATGCCGTACTGGAAGGATCCTTCGCCTTCAACACTCGCTTCAAGGATGTGGTGATCACAGGAGCTGACTTCACCGATGTCCCCATGCGCGGTGACCAACTCAAAAGCCTTTGTGCTGTGGCCGACGGCGTTAATTCAGTCACTGGCCGAAGCACCCGCGAAAGTCTCGGTTGCGCTTGAACCATGAGCTTTGATCCCCGCAGTCTGGAGCGCCTGCGTGAGTTGGGGCGCCAGCTCCCCGAACGTTTGCCAGAACCCAAGCCCCCGGCGGCAGCCAAAGCAAGCCAAGCGCGCCACCGCGTCGAAACGGAAAAGGATCCCGAGGAACTTTTCCGGGAACTGATGAAGGCCAGCCAGGACGGCACGGTTCCTGAGCACCTCATGGCCCGCCTCAAACAGTTGGAGGCCCAACGCAAGCCGTCGGGGCAGTCTTCGTCCTTGAACAGCAGCAACGAGGTTCCAGGCCTGGCCGCCCCGACGCGCAGCCAGGCTGGACCTGGAAAAAACACCAAACCAAAACGGCCGAAGGTTGACCCGGGAAGCGAAGAGGAAAGCCTTTATGTGGCCTTCGGCCAGCTGCTTCTCGAGGACGAAGGAGATGACGTTTGAACCCGGCTCGTTGTCGGATTCTTGCGGTGGGCAAAGTGCGGCGCAGTTGGATTCAGGAGGGCATTGAGCTTTACCTCAAACGCCTGCCGGGATTGACCATCAGCGAGCTTCGGGACAGCACCCCGGACAAAGAGGCAGATGCGATCCGAGCGGCTCTAAGGCCAGACGAGACCCTGATCGCTCTAATGGAGCAGGGCGAGACCCTGGCGTCGGTTCCCTTCGCGCGACGACTCGAACAGTTTGGTTACGAGCGGCTCGTCTTTGTGATTGGTGGAGCCGATGGTCTGACCCCTGAACTCAAGGCACAGGCTCACTGGCGCCTGAGCCTCTCTCCGATGACCTTCCCCCATGAACTAGCGCGACTGATGCTTGTGGAACAACTGTTCCGGGCCCAGGCGATTGTTCAAGGCAGTCCTTATCACCGCGCCTAAGATTTCGCGGTCGCTGCAGCTTTCTCCCTCCACCATGCGTCTGGCTCTGCTCTCCCCGATCCATGGCCAGTCAATTGATCACATTGCCCGACAACTGGAGAACTACAGGGTGTTTCTTGCACCCTTTGAGTTGCGTCATTACTTCCACGTTTCTTTGGAGAGTCATCCAGACCTCCAATCCGACCTCACCGCGCTCGCCGAACGGGAGGGGCACAGCATCCACTTCACCAAACGAAGGCAGCCCACCTGGCGGCCCTGCACCGTTTACGCCCTGTGTGAACTCATCAAGACCGTCCTCTCCGACCACCACAGTCACGACAAGGTCCTCATCCACACCGATACCGACCTGCTGGTGTCCGGCAAAGCAAAAGATCAACTCCAAAGCCACCGCATTGGCTGCGGCACCAAGCCATTTCGGCTTGACAGAAAGAGTCTTTGGAAATGGAGATCAAAAGCTAAATCTGATCCTCATCTAAAACAATTCATAAGGGAAATGTTGGACGACGACCCTTCAAAGCTTCGGGTTGGCCGGGTTTGTGGTGCCTACATGCCCTGGTCGACCTTCAAAACTTTCGGGGTGCTCTTCAACAACTATTTCAACAACAACTACTTCAAGAGAAGGCCCAAACGCCACTGGCCCGTAACTGAAATCGCTATACCCAGCATTCTTCACCTTTTAGAGGGCCCAAAAGCCAACTTTCAACCTCCCTTGATCGTAGTACCAGAGGGCAAAAAAGTGTCCTGCAAAAACATCGATCGGTTGCTCCAAAGCGATCACAGCTTTGGACTCAAAAAAATTGCAAGAGATACAGACAGCGAAGCGTTCCAGTACGTGATGCGTCTGCAAAAGCAAGCCTCGCAACACCCCTAACCATGCTGCACGTGGTCGACAACCTGCTGCAGCCCGAGGAGCTGCAACGCCTGCGGGATCTTTGCGACATCCATGGCCGGCTCAGGGAGCAGCATTCCGGCGATGCTCAGTTCAGCTGGCGACCCGAGAGCGGTACCCCCCGCTCCATCCACGCGCCCGCCCAGCAAGCCATCGTCGATCGCTATCTCGAGAAGGTTCTTCTCCCCCTAGCAACACCGTTCGCACCCCAGCGAGCCGGGATCGAGTGGTGGTGCAACACCAACAACGACCTCGATTGGCACATCGACAAGGACGAACTGGAAGGCCAATACAGCGGCCGCTACGTACTGCCGTTGCTGTCCACAGTGTTCTATCCCCACGTCAGCTGTGCTGGAGGTGAACTTCTGGTCGCCGACAACCCCCCGATCAGCAACGGCTATGAGGGCCCCCTGCCAACGTTCCGGTCTGTGATCTCGATCCCGCCTGTGGTGAACCGTTTGGTGCTCTTCTCACCCGGAATCCTGCATCGAATCAACCCATTCGAAGGCGAGCGCTACTCCGTCGCCGTGAACATCTGGGCTCACCCGCCCCTCACCACAACGGCTGCAGAGCGACCGGCTTGAATTTCTCGATCGATACGGTCCAGGCCCGCGGCGAAAAGGTCTGCAACGCCGCTTTGAATGCAGCCGTATCACCTGTGTTCAGCCAGGCCGCCTTAAGCCTGGGCACATCCTCCGGCAGCCGCTCCATCGGCAGCTCCACCAGCAGCAGGCTGTCTGCTCCAGCAGCACGCTGCAGAGAACCCTGATCGCTGCGCTGGAAGACCCGCAGCAGCAGCTCCAGCGCCAAGACATGGCCCAACTCTTCCGGAGCCTCACCCTGCGGAGCCACCTCTTTCTGAGACCGTCCCCCCAGAGGCAACGCCCGCTTCCCCTGCTGATCGATCAACGCCATGGCCACGAGATAAGGAGAGTCAGCCAATACCAGAACCCGAAGACCACCATCCTCACCGGACTCTCCCCATAGCGATCAGTGCACATGTACTATTTAGCCAGCTGTTGCTGTTGCCGTGGAGCTCCAACGCAGTCCGCTGCCCCTGCAACCAAGGCGAACCCGGATCACCCTGCCCCTAGCCAGTGAATGCGTTGCCGCTGGGTTCCCATCCCCCGCCGATGACTACGTCGATGTAGGGATCGACCTCAATGAACAACTGATCCGGCATCCCACCAGCACCTTTTTCCTGCATGTCAGCGGCAACTCCATGACCGACGCCGGCATCCACGACGGTGATCTCCTGGTGGTCGATCGCAGTCTCGAACCGCGGCCGGGGAAGGTGGTCGTGGCCGTGCTTGACGGTGCCTTCACCCTCAAGCGCCTGGTGCGCCATCGCGGCAGGTTGCGCCTGGAAGCCGCCCATCCGGACTATCCCCCGCTGGAGCTTCACCGCTGCGGCGAGGTTCAGATCTGGGGCGTCGCCATTCATGTGATCCATCCGCTCTGAGGCGACATCGCCATGCCTCAGGCCACGGCCCTGATCGATGGAAACAATTTCTATGCCTCCTGCGAGCAGAGCCTGGACCCGGCCCTGATCGGCCACCCCGTGGTGGTGCTGTCCAACAACGACGGCTGCATCGTGGCGCGCAGCGCCGAAGCCCGTGCCCTGGGGATCCGCATGGGGACGCCGTACTTCAAGGCGCGTCGAGAGCTTGAACGGCACAACGTGGTGGTGCGCAGTTCGAACTACGCCCTTTATGCCGATATGAGCCAGCGGATGATGAGCCTGCTGGAGGCCCACTGTGAAGAGCTGGAGGTGTATTCGATCGACGAAGCCTTCGGGCGGATTCGTCGTCCCTGCAATGGTGATCTACAAGGTTGGGCCCGGCAGCTGCGGGCACGGGCCCGACAGAACCTCGGCATCCCAATCGCCATCGGCCTGGGGGCCAGCAAAGGACAGGCCAAGCTGGCCAATCGCCTGGCCAAACAGACCCCGAACCATGCCGGGATGTTCGACCTCGGCCAGTGCGATAACCCTGATCACTGGCTGGAAACAATTGCGATCGAGGATGTCTGGGGGATCGGTCGTCAATTGGCCCATTGGTGTCGACTGCGGGGCATCAGCAACGCACGACGCCTGCGGGACATGCCGAGCGGTGAGCTACGCGCCAAATGCGGCGTGGTGGGTCTGCGTCTGCAACGTGAACTGCGCGGCCATGCCTGCCTACCGCTGGAGCTTGCACCGGCACCGAAGCAGGAAACCTGCGTGAGCCGCAGTTTCAGCCGACCCATCACCAGCGAGGGTGAGCTGCACCAGGCGATCACGACCTATGTGGTGCGCGCCGCCGAGAAATTGCGCAAGCAACGGCAGCGGGCAGCAGCCCTCACCATCTACACCCGCACAAGCCCGTTCGCTCCCGGCTTTTACAGCCAAGCGGCCAGCACGCAACTGGATCTACCGAGCAATGACACGGCCGTGCTGCTGCAAGCAGCGCGACCCTTGGTGGCACGAATCTTTCGCCCCCACCGTCAACTGGCCAAGGCCGGCGTGCTGATGCAGCACCTGCAGAGCCATGAGATCCTCCAGACCCATCTGATGGTGCCGATGAGTGGAGAGCAGCAGCAGAAACGGGAATGCCTGATGCAGACCATCGACCAGATCAATCGGCGTTACGGGCGTGGAACCCTGCAATGGGCAGGCTGCGGACTGCAGCCGAGCTGGTTGATGCGACGGGAGCAACTCAGCCGCGCCGCCACCACCCGTCTGCAGGATCTACCCGTGGTGAGGGCCTGAACCCATCGATCACGGCTCACCCAGAAAACGGCAGGCAGGGAGGCTGATCGCCACCTGATCCACACCGTCGCGGAAAGCTTCAGCGTCGACCGCCCGCGTGCGCACAAAACTGGTTCGAATCTCTTCCAGCTCGGCCATGGCGTCGTCACGACTCAGGCCTGTGGAGGTGTGAGCAAGACTGCAAAGGGATGTCGCGACACCACGACCGAAGCCGCGTGAACTGGCCTGGCGCCGCACCGCCGACAGCAGCATGGGCACCACGAGACCACCCAGCACGAGAACAAACACAATCACGCCCCAGAGGCGACCGCCACGCACCCAGTAAGGAACCAGATAAAGACCGCTATTGGCAGGAGAGGGTGGCTCAGAGGGAGGAGGGTTCATCACTCAGGCCTCCTGCAGCAACTGAATGACCTGTTCACGTGTGCTGAGCAGCAACACCATCCGCTCACCATGGGCATTGAGGCCAGTCTGCTCCCGCACCAAATCGGTGCTAGCCAGCGCCAATCCTCCGGTTTCGGTGAACAACACCGGCAACGTGCCGTGGTGTCCCCGCATGCCCTGTAAATCCAACGCCTGACGCACGGCCCGCTGCGCTTTGTCAGAGCCCAAGCGCTCCACGAAGGCCGGCCAGAGGTGGTTCACCGGAGCGAGAGCCGCGAAATCAAGCTGCGTATCAGACATCAAGACGGCAACAACGCGAGGGCTTCACTGATCATCTGCGGGGTTACAGCGATGCGCTCAAGCGGATCGGCATTGTCGAGGTAGGCGTCAAAAGAAGCGAACCGCTCGATCACCGGATCAGCTCCCTCGGCGGCGCAAGCTTCGACCCAATCGCCCTCCTCCGGCTTCACCGCGATGTAGGCCTGCAGCGCTTCCTCGAGATCACCGCCGTCGCCGACGCCATCGCCATGCCAGATCGCTTCGAAGAATTCAGACATCTCAACGCGACGGACAGGTCTTGATGCAGTTTGCCGAGAACATTGGCAACCTCACCACACATCGAAGCCAAGAACCATGGCCCATGGCTCAGGCGGCGGGAGGAACCACATCCCCTGAGGTCGCCGCAGCAGGGGAATCGACCGCAACGGTGTAGCTCGCGCAACGCTGCTGATCCAGATGGCCGATGTGCTTTCTCTCGGTGTAATAAAGCTCCTGGTAACGCAGCGCATCACGGTTGAGGTCATCGAACAAGGCCTGAATCCGTAGCTCCATGTCCACGTTGCTCGCGTCTGACGAGGCGTCCTGATCAATCAGTACGGCGATACAGGCCTCAAGGGTCTGCAGGCGCTGACCACCCCAGGCCTCCAGCAGATGCCGGCAGCGCTTCAGGCTTTTCTGTCGCTCCAACAGAGCAGCGATGCCCCGCAACTGCTCCAACGGCTCCGCCAAAGCAACAAGCTGCAATTCACCGGGCTCCAGGAGAGGCGTCAGGCGGGAGACCAGCGCACTGCTCTCCAGCAACAGCTGATCGGTGAGCAGGCGTGGCAGATCCATGACATCAAGACCCTCGCCGTCGTCGTCGCATCGGCTGATCGCCTCCAACCGCCCCTCACCCAGGTTGGTCTCCTCTAGATCCGTAATGGCCGCCCAAAGATGGCGGTGATGGGGGATGGCGAAATCCTCCAGTTCCCGCGTGCGCAGTTCCTGGCGAATCGTGGCCCGATGCCGAGGGCAATGCAGATACAAACGCAGCAGGTCTGCCTCGCAACGCTCCCGCTGACCGGATTCACCCGGCTGCTCATGGCGGCTGGAGCGCCCATGCCAACGCTGGCCCTTCACCTGCT
This sequence comes from Synechococcus sp. PH41509, assembly GCF_020514285.1. Classification (NCBI taxonomy): domain Bacteria; kingdom Bacillati; phylum Cyanobacteriota; class Cyanophyceae; order Synechococcales; family Synechococcaceae; genus Synechococcus; species Synechococcus sp. PH41509. The sequence goes on from NZ_VTLD01000020.1 coordinate 98,354, forward strand.
GGCGCAGATCGTCCTCGAGCTGAAGCGCCAGCCGTCCCTGCCCACCACTGAGCCGCTCCGCCACCCGTTGGAGGTAGTGGGTGCGGACAGCGGACTGGGGCAGTTTGCCCAGCAGCCCCACCAGGGCCGTCACCGCCTGCTGAAACTGGTCAGCCCGGCTGAGGTCTTTCGCCTCCAGAACCTGCTCGATCTGCCAGTCGAGCCAGAGGGGGGCCTGATCCAGCAGCGCGCGGTAATCTCCGGCCCCGTTCTGTTTGAGGTATTCATCGGGGTCCTTCCCGGACGGGAGGTGCAGAACCCGCAGCTCCAGCTGGCCCTGCATCGCCAGCTGCTCCACCTCGCCAATGGCCCGATTGGCCGCACGGACACCGGCTCCGTCGGCATCAAAATTCAGAACGATCCGCTTGCTGTCGCTGACGCGGCACAACTGGGTGATCTGCTGACTGCTCAGAGCCGTGCCAAGGGAGGCCACGGCGTTGGTGATGCCGGCGGCATGCAGTGCAATCACATCGAAGTAGCCCTCCACCACCACAGCCCTGTCGTCCTTACGGATGGCATTGGAGGCTTTGTCGAGGCCAAACAGATGCTTTCCCTTCTCAAACACCTCGGTCTCGGGGGAGTTGAGGTACTTCGGTTCGCTGCCATCAAGACTGCGCCCCCCGAAGCCGATCACCCGACCCTGACGGTCATGAATCGGAACCATGACCCGATGGCGGAAGCGGTCATAAAAGCCATTGCCGCCCTTGCGGGGCACCACCAGACCAGCGGCCTCAAGGAGCTCTGGAGCCAGCCCCTCCACCTGTTGAAGATGCTTCAGCAGGCCGTCCCACTCATCCGGCGCATAGCCGAGCTGAAATGACTCCTGGGTGGCGGGGCTAAGACCTCTGGAGTCGCTGAGGTATTTGAGGGCCTCTGCGCCCGTGGGAGCGAGCAACTGGCTGCGAAACCAGCCGGCGGCCAGAGCCAGGGCCCGTTGCAGCTTGTCCCTACGGGAAAGCTGCTGCCGCAGCCGCTCCTGCTGCGGACCATCCACCGTCTCGATCGGGAGCTGGTAACGCCGCGCCAGATCCAGCACGACATCACTGAAGCTCTGGCGTTGGAACTCCATCAGGAACTTGATGGAATTGCCCCCGGCACCGCAGGAGAAGCAGTAGTAGAACTGCTTTGCGGGAGACACCGTCATCGACGGTTTGCTGTCGTCATGGAACGGACAGATCCCGACGAATTCCCGTCCCTTCTTCTTGAGCACCACGTGCTCGCCCACCACATCAACGATGTCGGCCCGTTCCTTGACGGCCTCGATCGTTCTTGGGTGCAGGCGGGCATTCACCATCAGTTCATTCTGCGAAGTCGCAGGGTTCCGTGCACCCCGTCATCAGAACACCCATGGCCGAAACGCAGAACGAACAAGCCTGGTGGAACCGGGAATCGGTGCGGGGCAGTCGGGCTCTAATCCTCAGCTCTTTGGCCTTCAGTCTGATGACGGTCTGCGTCAAGCAGCTGAACAGTCGTCTTCCGGTGGTGGAAATCGTGCTGAGCCGAGCGCTGATCAGCATCGTTCTGACCGGGGTGGGGCTACGCCTCGCCGGGATTTCTCCCTGGGGCCATCGACGCGGGCTGTTGGTGGCCCGTGGAGTGCTGGGCAGCCTGGCCCTGCTTTGTTTCTTCGAGGCGATTGATCAGCTGCCACTCGCCTCGGCAACGGTGCTGCAGTACACCTACCCCACATTCACAGCCCTAGCGGCGCTGTTACTGCTTGGCGAACCGCTCCGACGACGCATCAGTGGAGCGGTTCTGCTGGGATGGATCGGCGTCACGCTGGTGGTGCAACCGCAGTGGCTGACGGGAACAGCACAGCCGGCTCAGCTCATCCCTGCCCTGATCGGCATTGCTGGCGCTCTGATGACCGCCCTGGCCTACGTCAGTGTGCGGCGGCTGTCGGAAACCGAACACCCGCTGGTGATCATCCTGTACTTCCCGATGATCTCGGTTCCCCTGACCCTGCCCTGGGTGCTGCATCAGGGGGTGTGGCCCAACGGCATCGAGTGGTTCTGGCTCCTGGGAGTCGGCGTGATGACTCAGCTTGGCCAGATCTGGGTCACCGAAGGCCTGCGCTGTCTGCCCGCCGCCCGAGCGACGTCGATCAACTACGTGCAAGTGGTCTTCGCCGCTGGCTGGGGCTGGCTCTGGTTTGCTGAATCGGTGAATGCCTGGCAGGTGGGTGGGGGAATGCTTGTGCTGTCCGCCACCCTGATCAGCCTGTCGGCCCGGAGTTAGCTCGACTCGAAGTAGACCTCAGGCCTTGTCCAATCCCAAGGGATAGGTGAGCCAGGCCTGGCGGTCATCCGTTCCACCCTTGGGGCGGACCAGGCGCCAGCTCTGCCCGCGGGAGCCCCGTTGCAGAAACAGCTCAAACGGGCTGTCCACCTGAACGCGGTCACCGGGCAGTTGCCAATCGAACCGACCCGAAACCCTCAAGCCCTGCTCATCGCCCAGGGCGAAGCTTTCCTGGTCTTCGACCCGCACACGACTAACGCTGGGGGCGATGGGCATCGGGGTGAGGTCCAGGGAGCTGGCGATAGCCGTCTGGGTGAGCTGAATCTGCAGGGCCAGCGCTTCATTCAATAGAGCGCGTGGCGGTTGGGATCCACTGCAGGCCGTGAGGGAAACCACGATCGACAAAACGCAAAGCGCCTGAAGAAACCTTTGCAAGACACGCTTCAAAAGAGACACAGGCAATGACAGCTGCGGCAACATGACGCGGTTGGAACCTCTCCCCATGATCGGCTGGCTGCAAGGACGACCGATGGAGTGCTGGACTCAAGGCAACCGTAGCGGCGTTCTGTTGCTTTGCGGTGGTGTCGGGTATGAGGTGCATCTGACGGAGCGGCATCAGCAGAACCTCTCTGCTGACAGCGATCTGAACCTGTGGATTCATCAGGTGCAGCGGGAGGACGGCAGCAGCCTCTATGGCTTTCCTCTCCGTCAGGAGCGGGATCTGTTCAGGCTGCTGATCAGCGTCAGCGGTGTCGGTCCCCAGGCCGGTCTGGCCCTGATGCAGGAATGCAGGCCCCAAGAACTGGTGGAAGCGATCAGCAGCGGTGATCTGCGCCGACTTTGCAAGGCGCAGGGCATCGGCAAACGCACAGCAGAGCGCCTTGCGGTGGAACTCAGGGCCTCCATCGCGGCATTCGCAGGCGTTGATCCAGCTCCCTCCCTGGCTGAAGGAATCAGCTCAGAGCAGATGCCAGAGAGCGGGGCCGACGTCGAAGCAACCCTGGCAATGCTGGGTTACGACGATCTCGAAATCCGTCGCGCCATCCGTGCCATCGCCGAGGGTGCAGATGGCCCCCCGCCTGCCGGAGGCGACCAGGACGCTTGGCTACGGGTCTGCCTCCAATGGCTAAGTCGCGAATCGGCCTGATCCGTCCCTCGCAAAGGTAAGCTGGTTGTTTGCACTGACAGGGCCGCCCCCCGCGCATGTCGCTTGATACCACCGAGAAGCAGCAGCTGATCAACACCCACCAGACCCACGGCACCGACACCGGTTCGGCCGAGGTCCAGGTGGCCATGCTGAGTGAGCGGATCAACCGTCTCAGCAGCCACCTGCAGAACAACATCCACGACTTCTCCTCGCGTCAGGGGCTGCTCAAGATGATTGGCCGTCGCAAGCGTCTGCTGAGCTACATGCGCAGCAAGAGCGAGCAACGCTACGCCGATACGATCGCCAAACTGGGCATCCGCGGCTAATCGAACTGCCCCATGGCTGAGCAACGCAATGCCCTTCCCTTCGAGCCCAAAGGGTCTGGGAAGGGAAGCAAGCCTGCCTCTGGGGCTCCCAGACAGGAAGCCATTCCTCGGTATGTGGCCGATCGAATGGCTCGTCGTGTGGCTGTGTTCACAGGACTCCCGTCCCTCGCAGGGATGGGAGTTTTTGTTGGCAGCTACGTCGTCGTCACCCGTGGCATCGCCGATATCGCTCCGGGGCTCACACTCGCAGGCTCCGGCTTGTTTTTCCTCCTAGGACTGGTGGGACTCAGCGTTGGCGTGTTGACAGCCAGCTGGGATCCCGAACCCGGTTCCCTTTTGGGCTTTGAAAACTTCAAACCCAATGTCCAGCGGATGCGTGAGTCGATCCGGGCCCAGAAGCAACAGCAGAGGTCATCAGAAGAGCCCTAAAGAGTGCTCTTCTGATGACCTAAACAACATCATGTGAGAACCAGACGGTCGCTGCTGCGGGCTTCAAAGGCTTGGTTGCGCAACGATTCGATCGCTGCATCGACATTTTTTACGCAGAACTGAGGGCCAAGTCGCACGTAGCGAACGGTCTCGCCATGACGCACCTCGGCGACCACAGGCACTTTGACGCCCAACTCATCCCGTTCGGGACGATGTTGGTTCAGGCATTCCCGCAACTTGTGCTGAATGGCGATGTCACTGGCCTGATCAGAAGGGAGCTGAACCAGAAGCAGATTGAGCTCATCAACGGCGCGGCAGTCGTCAACGATCAGCTGCACGCGCTCGTCACGCCGATCCACCCCAGCCCACACCAGCAAGCGGGCTTCGGCCATCAGATGATCCGCGAGGCGGGCGTAGCTCTTAGGGAAAACAACGGCTTCGCAGCTTCCGGTGAGATCCTCGAGCTGAAGAATCGCCATGCGGTCGCCCTTACGGGTGGTGACCTGGCGCATCTCCGCCACCATCGCGATGGCACTCACCTTGGTTTTATCCGGCTGCTCCTCAAGGGATCCCAGGCCGATGGGCGCCAGCAGTTTCGAGGAGGGCGTGAGCTGTTTGAGGGGGTGATCTGACAAGTAAAAGCCCACCAAATCTTTTTCAAGGCGCAGCTTTTCTGTCGGGGGGTAATCCGGCACCGGTGCAGCTTTGGGGGCATGGCTGAGATCAGCCGGGCCAGCGTCATCGGATGCAGGGGCCATCAAATCGAAGAGATTGCCCTGACCGCTGTCACGGTCTTTAGCCCGTGAGGAGGCCCAGTCGAGGAGCAGGTCCAGATCGGCCATCAGCTGGGCACGATTGGCCTGCGGATCCATGGCATCCAGGGCGCCGCAGTGAATCAACGATTCAAGGCCACGACGATTGAGCACCGAGGAGGGGATCCGATCACACAGATCGGCCAGGGAGTGGAAGGGCCCATCGCTATCGCGGGCGGCGATCAACTGCCGAATCGCTCCGTCACCAAGGTTGCGAACAGCGGAGAGACCGAACAGGATCCGATCGCCGTTGGGGGTGAAATCGGTCAGGGAGGCGTTCACATCAGGAGGCATCACCTCAATCCCCATTGCATTGCAATTGGAGATGTAGCGCTGCACCTTGTCGGCCGCTCCGGCATTCACCGTGAGCAGGGCCGCCATATAGGCCACCGGATAGTGCGCCTTCAGATAGGCCGTCTGATATGTGACGGCGCCGTAGGCCGTGGAATGGCTCTTGTTGAAGCAATATTCAGCGAAGAGAACCATCTGATCGAACAGTTCGTCGGCGACCTTTTCATCAACGCCACGCTCTCCAGCGCCTTTGACGAAGATGCCGCGATGCTTCTGCATCTCTGAAACTTTTTTCTTGCCCATCGCCCGTCTCAGAAGATCGGCCTGACCCAGGGAATAGCCAGCCAGATCCTGCGCGATACGCATGATCTGCTCCTGATACACCATGATCCCGTAGGTCTCCGACAGGATCGGCTCCAAGATCGCGTGGGCAAAATCAATCGCCTCCCGCCCGTGCTTGCGGTTGATGAATTTGGGAATCAATCCAGCATCGAGGGGGCCCGGTCTGTAGAGAGCGAGGATTGAGGAAATGTCTTCCAGAGAAGACGGCTTGAGATCGCGCACGATCTGCCGCATGCCACTGGATTCCAGCTGGAAGATCCCCTCAAGGTCACCGCGAGCGAGAAGAGCAAAGGTCTCTTCATCCTGCGGCGGGAGCTTGTCGGGATCGACGCGGGTTCCACTGCTCACCTCCACCAGCTCGAGTGTCTTTTCGATCATCGTGAGGTTCTTCAACCCCAGAAAATCCATCTTCAACAGACCCATGGATTCCACGTCTTCCATGAAGTACTGCGTGATCACCTGACCATCGTTGTTGCGCTGCAACGGCACAAGCTCATCCAGAGGGTCAGCGGCAATGACCACCCCGGCTGCATGCACACCAAAGGTTTTGTTGGTGCCCTCAATCCGCATCGCCATGTCCACCCAACGCTTCACCGTTGGATCCGACTCGTACTTCTCGCGGAACTCGGGATTGGGTGATTCCTCACCAATCATCGCCTTGAGCTTGGCGGGCTTGCCGCGAACCACCGGGATCAGTTTCGCCAGACGGTCGGCATCGCCATAGGGAATATCAAGCACCCGGGCCACATCTTTCAGAACCGCCTTGGAGGTCATCCGGTTGAAGGTGATGATCTGGGCCACCTTGTCTTCGCCATAGCGCTCGGTGACGTAGTCGATCACCTCACCACGGCGTTCAATGCAGAAGTCGGTGTCGATATCAGGCATCGACTTGCGTTCCGGGTTGAGGAAACGCTCGAACAGGAGGCAGTTGCTGATCGGATCGATGTTGGTGATCCCAAGGCAGTAGGCGACAAGCGAGCCTGCAGCAGAGCCCCGGCCAGGGCCCACAGGAATGCTCTGTTCCCGGGCAAAGCGGATGTAATCCCAGACCACCAGGAAGTAGGTGGGGAATCCCATCTGCTCCATGATCTTGAGCTCATGGCTCATGCGCTCGGCGTAGTCGTCGGGCAGAGGAGCATCGACACCGAGCTCGAGGCGATCCCGCAGCCCTTGCTCCGTCACCTCCCTCAGGTAGCTGACAGGGGTATGCCCTTCGGGAATCGGGAAGCGGGGCATTTGGTAGCGCCCGAGGATGTCGTAGGGCTCCACCTTGTCGGCCACCTTGACGGTGTTGGCAATCGCCTCCTGGACCACCTCAGGCTCCAGATGGTCACCGAAGAGACACCCCATCTCCTCTTCGGTCTTGATGTATTCGGTTCCCGTGTAGCGCAGTCGCTTCTCATCGGTGATCAACTTGCCGGTGAGGACACAGAGAAGAGCGTCGTGGGCTTCGACGTCCTGCTTGCTCAGGTAATGGGCATCGTTGGTCGCAACAATCTGAATGCCGAGTTCCTTGGCGATTTTGACGATCTCGACGTTGACGATCCGATCTTCCGGAGATCCATGGTCCTGGATCTCGAGGTAGTAATCATCGCCAAAAACCTCCTGGTACCAGGCCGCCACCTTGCGTGCCACATCAGGACGACCACGCAAAATCGCCTGGGCAATCTCGCCACCAAGGCAGGCCGTCGCGATGATCAGCCCCTCACTGTGTTGCTTCAGCAGCTCCTTGTCGATGCAGGCACGGGAAAAAATGCCGCGTCCCCGCATCCCCCGCAGATGGCTGATGCTGGTGAGCTTGACCAGGTTGCGGTATCCCGTGGCGTTTTTGGCAAGCACCACCAGGTGGTACCGCTTCTCTTTCTTGGGTTGCGGATCATCAATAGACCCGTTGATCACGTACATCTCGTTGCCGATGATCGGCTTGAGATCGGTGCCCTGACAGAGCTTCAGAAGCTCGATGGCGCCGTACATCACGCCGTGATCGGTCAGGGCGATCGCTGGCATGCCCAGTTGCTTCGCCCGCTCCACCATGGCCGGCAACTGCGACGCCCCGTCGAGAAGGCTGTAATCGCTGTGGTTGTGGAGAGGGACGAATGCCATGGGGTCAGACTAGGACCCAACGCAAGATCCAGCGTTCACGGGGAACGAAACACCCCACATGTGGCGGAGCTCAGGGAACCAGAGCGGCTTCAGGGCGTGAAGCGAACACCTGCGCAGCCTGCTCGTACTGATGCGCCACCTGGAGCAGACGCGGTTCGTCTAAGACATTGCCGATCAGCTGCATCCCAATCGGCAAACCCGCCGCACTGAATCCGCAGGGAACACTGATGGCCGGCAGCCCGGCGAGATTGACGGGAATCGTCAGCAAGTCGGCGAGGTACATCGCCAGAGGGTCATCAGCGTGGGCGCCAGCCTTGAACGCGGTGGACGGTGCGGTTGGCGTGAGCAGCACATCAACACTCTGGAACGCAGCATCAAAATCACGCCGGATCAGGGTGCGCACCTGCTGGGCCTTTTTGTAATAAGCGTCGACGTATCCGGCGGAAAGGGCATAGGTGCCAATCAAGATCCGCCGCTGCACCTCCGCACCAAACCCCTCAGCACGGCTTCGTGCTGTCATCGCGGCAAGGCTCTCAGCGTCGTCCGCACGAAAGCCGTATTTGACCCCGTCGTAACGGGCCAAATTGGCAGAGGCCTCCGACGGCGCAATCACGTAATAGGTGGCGATGCCATCGTTGAAACGGGGGCAGCTCACCTCCACCAGCTCAGCGCCAAGAGCCTCCAGCTGAGCAGCAGAGGCCTGCACCGAAGCCTTGACCTCAGCATCGAGGCCTTCGGCATCGAAGCACTCCTTGATCACACCAACCTTGAGCCCCTTGATGGGCTGGTTCAGGCCGGCACTGAAATCAGGCACAGCCGCATCAAGACAAGTGGAATCAAGGGGGTCGGGCCCTGCGATCACCTGAAGCAGTTCGGCCACATCAGCCACACTTCCTGCAAAGGGACCCACCTGATCCAAAGAACTGGCAAAAGCCACCAGACCCCAACGACTGACGCGGCCGTAGGTGGGTTTAAGACCCACAACGCCACAAAACGACGCAGGCTGACGGATGGAGCCTCCAGTGTCGGACCCCAGAGAAGCAACGCAACTCCCTGAAGCGACGGCCGCAGCACTGCCACCGGAGCTTCCGCCCGGTACATGGGCTGTGTTCCAAGGATTCTGAGTCGCACCAAAGGCCGACGTTTCCGTGGAGCCGCCCATGGCGAACTCATCCAGATTCGTCTTACCGACCAGCACACCTCCGGCTTGCCAAAGCCTTTCGGTCACTGTTGATTCGTAGGGAGGCACAAACTGTTCCAGCATGCGGCTGGAGCAAGTGGTGCGAACACCTTTGGTGCAGAGGTTGTCTTTAACGGCCAATGGCAATCCAGCCAGAGGGCCGAGGGTCTCTCCAGCGGCGCGTGCTTCATCGATGCTGGATGCATCAGCACGGGCTTTTTCGCTCGTCACCTCAACAAAAGCATTGAGAGACGGCTCAGAGTTTTCGAGCCGCTTGAGGTGTTGATCAACGAGCTCACGGGAGGAAATCTCACCGCTCTGCAGTTGCTGACGCCACGCGCTGATCGTCATGTCCCTGCGATCCATTGCAGGGAGGACGCTATCAGCCGCAGGATCAGGCCTCAGCCGTGATGGTGAGGGGCTCGGAGCGACGGGCCCTTAGCAGGGAGTGGCTGATCGACTGGGGTTGCTCAGACTTGACGTCGTCAAGGAAGGAATTGAGCTCGTTTTCCAAACCTTTGCGGGTGACAAACGGTCCGAACCAGTAGGTCACATCGGGACCTGATGTCTGAATCCGAGCCCACCAGGCGACCCCAAGGCCATTGGCAAGACTGCGCAGCGGCCGGATCAGGGGACTCATGGTTGGGGTAAAGAGACCTAAGGGCATTGTGCCTCGTGAACCGGCAAAACCGAGCTGTTTTCAGGGAGATAGCTGGATATTCTGATCGAACTCCGGCGCAGCAACTTGTTGAGACGGATGGAGATCCAGATCAATCCGCTGGTCAGCAACCTTCTGCACGGGTTGTTCAGGCGATTCAGACGCCTCAGTGGACGTCTCAACCCCAGCGAGTTGGGGCCGTCGAATCGGGGGTGACGGCGCTTGGCCGTGAATGTCCTTCATCCAGTTGCGTCGCGCCACTTCGTAAACGCAAAGTGCCGTTGCAACAGATGCATTCAGGCTTGGGGTAACGCCCCGCAGCGGAATGCGGACCAACTGATCACAGTGACGCCGGGTCAAAAGCGACAAGCCCTGGTCCTCTGAGCCGGTGACAAGCACCAATGGGCCGCTGAGATCAACATCCGTGAGGGTCACGTCACCTTCTGCCGCAAGGCCAACCACCCTGTATCCCGCATCCTTGAGCTTTTCCAAAGACCGGTTGAGGTTGACCACACGCGCAACCGGAAGGTGTTCAAGGGCGCCGGCTGCGACTTTGGCGGCCGAACCGGTTAAACCAGCACTCCGGCGCTGGGGAATCACCACACCATGGGCTCCCATCGCCTCGGCGGAACGCACGACAGCACCGAGATTGTGGGGGTCGGTGACACTATCCAAAGCCACCAATAAGGGAGGTTCCCCAAGATCCGAACAGCCATCGATGAGGCTTTCGAGATCGAGGGTTTCAGCCGCTGCCGTCTGAAGGGCGATGCCCTGGTGAACGGAACCACCTGTGATCTGTCCAAGCCGAGCCCAGGTCACCTCTTCCACCAAGACTCCAGACGCCTTGGCATCGCGCAAGAGCTGGAGAAATTTGGCCGCACTGCGCATCTCCGGGGTGCACCAAATGCGATGAATGGGTCGTCCTGCCTCCAGCGCGGCTTGGGTGGCATGGCGCCCCCAAATCAGATCATCTGCCGGAGGTGTGGCCGCTGCGGCCTCCGGTGCTGCATCCAGTCGCTGGGAACGGCCATTGTCGTAGCGCGATCGGGGGCGCTGGGACGGCTGGCGCCGTTCATCCCCGGAGCGACGGCGGTCGCCGTAACGATCATTCCGATCCCGAAATCGTCCAGGCCCTGAACGGTCGTTCTGAGATTCCGTACGAAAAGCATTCTGATCCCGGTCGAAGGAACGGGGCCGATCCCCGAATCGCTCTCTGGGGCGATCATCAGATCGATTGCCGGGTCGATCTCCAAATCGCTCTCTGGGGCGATCACCGGATCGATTGCCGGGTCGATCTCCGAATCGTTCTCTGGGGCGATCATCGGATCGATTACCGGGTCGATCTCCACCCCGAGGACGCTCCCAGCCCTCATCCCTCGGCGCTCGTCGGTCGCGAAAACTGCTGCCATCTCGACCAGGTTTGGCGTAAGGCGAACGACCGCCGTCGGAACGACGATTGCTTGGCATGGGACGACCGTTGCCAGAGCGCCCCACCGAGGAGCGACCAGCCGATGGACGTCCACTGGGAGGCCTGCCTCCTGGCGGCCGTCCACTTCCACTCCCTCCTGGCCCCGAACGACCATCGCGGGATGGGCCGCTAGAGCGGCGTTCAAAGCGAGGGCTCATGGTGTGCGAGGCAACGTTATGGGTTGGATCCGGCTTGCTCCAGGTGATCGAAGAGCTCAGCAAGCCGGGCTGGATTGTTCAGAAACAGCCAGCCAACCATTGTCTCAAACCCTGTGGCCCGTCCATACACAGCGGCCTCGGCTCGGCGCGGACCACGGCCTGCACTGTTGCGACCCCGACGGACCAGATCGAGTTCCTGGGAGTCCAGGAGTTGACGGTCTTCCAGCCAAGTCAACAAACGGGATTGGGCATCAGCGCGAACATCTGCCACAACAGCACGATGCAAATGGTCGGAACGGCCGGGTCTGGCTCCATGGCGGAGCCGTTGATGAAGCTCCCAGACGGCATCTCCGATCCAAGCCAGCTGCAATGGGCCCAACTGATCGTTCAGACCACTGGGTGACTGATTACGAATCCAGTCGCTCAAGCGGCCAATTGGTTCAGAGCTGTCGGAAGATCCTCAACCAGATGGAGAAACTCTTCGAGCCGCACCAACTTGATCGTCTGCATCACACGGGTGTTGCCCACAAGGAGAAACGACCGTTTGGCATCCGTGCATTGTTTGGCCAACTGCACCAGGGCCCCGAGGCCGGATGAGTCGAGAAAATCGATCTTGCTGAGATCGAGAACAGCTGGAAGCTTGTTGGCTTTCAAAACATCAGCCACGTACTCCATGAACTGCTTCTCGGAGTACGCATCCAGTTGGCCGGTGAAGTGAAACACCAGACAGCCATCCTTCTGTTCAAATCCGCCCCGTAGAGAGACGGTCAGTCGCTGCAGTTCGCTGATGGGATCAAGCCCCCCAGGCATCATCGGCACGAAGTGTAGTGATGCTGAGCCTGGGCAACCACCTCATCTACGGCGATCGGCCATGAGCGTCACAAAGCGGGCGAAATGATGATCCGCGTCATGGGGTCCAGGACTGGCTTCCGGGTGGTATTGCACACCAAAAACGGGCTTGTGACGGTGAGCAATGGCCGCCACGGTGCGGTCGTTCAGATTGAAATGGGTGACATCAATGGCATCTGCATCCAGAGATTCGGCAGAGAGGGCAAACCCGTGGTTCTGACTGGTGATTTCAACCTGCCCCGTGGTGCCACAGGGATGATTCAAACCACGATGGCCATAGGACAGCTTGAAGGTCTCGCCGCCGAGCGCCAGACCGAGAATCTGATGACCCAAACAGATCCCAAACAGCGGTAGATCCTCCTCCTCCAAAAGAGTCTTGGCCAGAGCAATGCCGTGGCTCACCGCCGCAGGGTCGCCAGGACCGTTGGAGAGAAAGACACCATCCGGCCGATGGGAACGAACCGTGGCCAGATCGGTGTCTGCAGGAAGAACAGTGACGTCACAGCCATGGGCGACCAGGCGATCGAGAATGGCCCGTTTGATTCCAAAATCAACCGCGACGACGCGGAAGGGGGCGTCGCTTCGACGCTGCAGGCGCTGATCGAACCCGACGCTGCAGGCTTGATTCCACTGGTAGGGCTCACGGGTGGTGACGCGATCCGCCAGGTTCAGTCCTTCCATCGAAGGCGCCTGCTTCAAGAGCTCAAACAACTGCGCAGGTGTCTGGCCGTCACTGCTAATCACACCATTCATGGCACCGACCTCGCGCAGATGACGAACCAGCGCACGGGTGTCTACACCGCTGATACCCACCAGTTGATGGCTGTGCATCCAGGTGTCGAGAGTCTGTTCGCAACGCCAGTTGCTGGGCGACGGCGCCAGCTGGCGTGCGATCACACCAAGGGCGTGGGGACGATCGGCTTCCTGATCGTCGGCATTAACCCCGGTATTGCCGAGTTCGGGATAGGTGAAGCTGACCAGTTGTCCGGCATAGGAGGGATCCGTCAGCACCTCCTGATATCCGGTCATCCCGGTGTTGAACACCACTTCACCAATGGTTGTACCGCGATGGCCAAAGCCAACACCGGTGAGAACCGTGCCATCGGCAAGGACGAGATAGGCCTTATCTGATGGGGAGTCGGGCATCGGAGGGCCGCCGAAGGTCATCAGTCACTCATTCTCCCTCTCCATTGGACAGGGCATCCCGCAGAGCGACAAGCTTCTCCCAGGCCTTGCCCTCTCGCAGAACCGTCATGGCCTGTGCAGCAGCAGCCGTCAGATCGGTTTGCAATCCAGAGGCCCAAAGCACCAATGCCGTGTTGAAGGCAACCACCTCCGTTTGAGCGAGCGATCCATGCCCTTGCAGAACATCTCGCAGGATCTGCTGATTCACCGAACAGTCACCACCACGCAGCAAATCGAGGCCGGCACCCGTCAGGCCCAGATCTTGAGGGCAGACCTCCTGGCTGCTGATGCACCCCGATTCGATCAAACGCAAGGCGTTGGGGCCAGCCAAGGAAGCCTCATCGAGACCGCCAGCGCCGTGAACAACAACGGCACGGGTCAATCCCAACTGCTGGAGGGCACCTGCCATGGGATCGAGAAGCTCCGGACGAGCCACACCAAGAACCTGGGCCTGGGGCTGCAGTGGGTTGACCAGTGGACCCAGCAGGTTGAACACAGTGCGAACGCCCAGACGGCGTCGTAATGGAGCCAGATTCACCAAGGCGGGATGCCAGGCCGGAGCAAACAGAAAGGTGACACCGGTTCCAGGCAGAGCCTCCACCACCTTGTTTAACGGTGCCTTGAGGTTGAGACCGAGCCCTTCAAGAACATCGGCTGAGCCCACCTTGCCGCTGGCGCTGCGGTTGCCGTGCTTCGCCACATTCACTCCACAGGCGGCGGCGGTGAAGGCGACAGCAGTTGAGATATTGAACGTGTCTGCACCGTCACCACCGGTGCCGCAGGTGTCGACCATCGCCAAATTGGGCCGGGCGCAGGGAAGTGGGCACGCTTCCCTCAAAACAGCTGCCATGGCCGCAAGCTCATCGGCCACCATTCCCTTGGCCCTTAGACCAGCGAGGAACGCCCCTGTTTGAACAGGCTCGAGCTCCTCGGCCAGCCAGGCATGCATCAGGGCGGTGGCCTCATCGGAGCTGAGGTGGTTGCCCTGCAGCAGGTGGTCCAAGCGAACCGACCAAGAGCGCGTGTCTGAGGACATGGAAGAGAAGCTGGCAGTAAAAAACCCGGGTGCGAGGCACGCCGGGCCAGGTGATGGGGACGTCTCCACTATCCCTCAGATGAGTGGCGGACGACCAGCGGCTCAAGACGGATGCCTAGGTTGGCGGCCCAACGGGACCCACGAGCTCGCATGGCTGCCCTACGTCTCGACTTGATCGGCCGCTACTTGCGACCCCATCGACGCACTGTCCTGCTGGGAGCCATTGCACTGGTTGTGGTCAACATCCTGCGGGTGACGATCCCGATGGAGGTCCGCAGCGTCGTGGATGAGCTGCAAGAGGGATTCAGTTACGCCGGGGTCCTGCGCCAGGCGGGATGGGTCGTGCTTCTTGCGAGCACCATGGGGGTTATTCGACTGGTCTCGCGCCAACTCGTCTTCGGCGTGGGCCGGCAGGTGGAAGTGGAGCTGCGTCAGCGCTTGTTCGAGCACATGCTCCGCCAGGAACCCGATTGGATTCAGAGCAAAGGCAGCGGAGAGGTGATCAGTCGCGCCACCAGCGATGTGGAAAACATCCGTCGCCTGCTCGGATTCGCGATTCTCAGCCTGACCAACACGCTGCTGGCCTATGCGCTCACGCTGCCCGCCATGTTGGCGATCGATCCATGGCTAACCCTGGCCGCCGTCGGTCTATACCCCGTGATGCTCAGCACGGTGAGGCTGTTCGGCGGGCGCATGATGCGTCAACAACGTGCGCAGCAGGAAGAACTATCGGCGCTCAGCAATCTGATTCAGGAGGATCTTTCGGGCATCGGAGCCATCAAGATCTACGGCCAAGAGGCTTCGGAACAGGATGCCTTCACAACGCGCAACCGCCGTTATCGCGATAGCGCCATTCGTCTGGCGAGAACACGGAGCACCCTGTTCCCTCTGCTTGAGGGAATTTCGTCCGTCTCACTCCTGTTGCTGCTGGCCATCGGCAGCGGTCAGCTCGAATCCGGTCGATTGAGCATTGGTGGCCTGGTCGCCCTCATTCTCTATGTGGAGCAACTTGTATTCCCGACAGCTCTGCTGGGATTCACGCTCAACACCTTTCAGACCGGACAGGTCAGCCTCGAGCGGGTGGAAGAGTTGCTCCGACGCGAACCGAAGATCAAAGATCCAGAGCAACCAACCGATCGACCTCATCCGACAAACCAACGCAGGGGTCGCTTTGAAGCCCGTGACCTGACCGTTCAATACGAGGGTGCTGAGCACAACACGCTCAACGGCCTGAGTTTCTGCATCGAACCGGGAGAGTTGGTCGCCGTTGTTGGTCCGGTGGGATGCGGCAAGACCACCCTGGCTCGCTCCTTCGGGCGCATGGTTCCTCTCGAGCCTGGGAAGCTGTTCCTGGATGGGGTGGATGTAACCCAGATGCCCCTGCAGGAGTTACGCCGTGATGTGGCGATTGTTCCCCAAGAGGGCTTTCTTTTCACCAGCACCCTGGCGGACAACCTCCGGTATGGCGACCCTGCAGCCACAGATCAACGTGTTGAGCGGGCGGCAGGCCAGGCCCGTCTCGCTGATGACATCAAGGGATTCCCAGATGGCTTCGAAACAATCGTTGGGGAACGCGGCATCACGCTCAGTGGTGGTCAGCGTCAACGCACAGCGCTCGGACGGGCTTTGCTGATGTCGGCCCCGGTGTTGGTGCTCGATGACGCCTTGGCGAGTGTCGATAACAACACCGCAGCAGCCATTCTCGATTCGATCCGGGCGCAGGACGATCGGACCATCGTGATGATCAGCCATCAACTTTCTGCAGCCGCTGCCTGTGATCGCATCCTCGTAATGGAGAGCGGGCGCATCGTGCAGCAGGGACACCACAGCGCGTTGATTCAGCAACCAGGGGTCTACAAGCGACTTTGGGAGCGTCAGCAGGCGGCGCAACAGCTGGATGCGATGGCTTCCTGAAGAATCTCCGAGCTGTTTCTGACAATCGCCGTGTCCATGGCTTAGCTGTGGTGACGGCAACTTCTTCCATGACCAGCGGATCCCCCTTCGCGGTGCGCTGCACGCTCACCTTTGGCGATATCTACGGACAGGTGCTGGCTTGGATGGCAGTGATTTTTGTGAGCTTGGCCTCTGGCCTCGCCCTGATGGGGTCATCGCGCCCGGTGTTTGCGCTTGTAGGCGTGGGACTCATCCTTGTTCTCAGCCTGCCTTTTCTCCTTTTTGCATTTGTCACAACGCTGCTGAACCATATTCAACTGGAACCACAAACACCAAAAGCTTCAGAGAGCTGAAAGCGAAAGCCTCAATTCAATCCAAAAAACCGACGCTACTTCGCTACTGAACAAGCAATAAGAAGACGATAAATCACGATTTTCAGACTATTTTGATGCCATCAACAACAGAGCACTGAAGACATTTTCCAGTGAGCAAGCCCGAATGGTCTTCCGTTGATCTGCAGCCAAGCTAATAACAAAATTCATCCATTCGTCAAAGACGCCACGGTCCGCCGACATTCTCCACCTCACTTTTTGAGCAGATTAAAAAACGTGTGATCAACGACATCAATCTGATAAACACTTTGAAGCAGACACAAATCTGATTGCAACCTGATTCAAATTCACTGTCCGCTCGTTTCTCTCAAACCCAGCTCTTTCTAGCCAGCCATTGAGTCGGAGGGATTTCATCTCTATCAGGTCATCCAGCCACGACAAATCTTTGACGTGCCGAAGCATCGCGCCGTTGAATCAGCTGCCTAAGCTTGGATGATCGACGGAATCAACATGTTGCCCTCTTGGTTGTCTCCCCGCGGCGGCGCTGAATCATCTGCACCGACAACGCACGCTGTTTTGGGGACACCGCTCACTGCCCCATTGATGGCGGACCAAGAGGAGGCGATCTTTGCGTGCGGATGCTTTTGGGGAGCGGAAAAAGGGTTTTGGCGGCTGCCGGGAGTCGTGACCACTGCCGTGGGCTACGCAGGCGGTCAAACGGAGCAACCGACCTACAACCAGGTCTGCTCCGGCAGAACAGGGCACACAGAAGTGGTCCGTGTGGTTTGGAGTCGCCCCGCTCTGGACTTCAGCGACCTGCTGAAGTTGTTCTGGGAATGCCACGACCCCACCCAGGGCAATCGGCAAGGCAACGACACCGGCACCCAATACCGATCAGCCATATACACCTTCAACCCGCTGCATCTTCAACAGGCCCAGGCCAGCCGAGACGCGTATCAAGTCGCCCTTTCCGCCAAGGGCTATGGCGCCATCACCACCGAAATCCTGGCGGATCAAACCTTTTACTTCGCCGAGGAGTATCACCAGCAATACCTCGCCAAACCGGGAAGCCGCCCCTACTGCTCCGCGATGCCAACCCAGACGCTGCTCGGCGACTTCGAAGGCTCCAATTACAAACTCCCGAAGCAGGTTTGGGACAAGTACGACTGGTCCATCAGTCACTGCGTGCTCCGATCTGACAACGCCCCCATCCAGCTCGCCAGCTGAAGCAGGGCTGCGGATCGGCTACGGCCGGGGCAGTACCGACGACGCCGACCAACAGACATCCCTCGACCGGCAGGAACAACTCCTTCAGTCACAGGGTGTGATCTTTTGCTGATCGAAACCGGCAGCGCTACCTCAGCCGACCGCCCGAAATATCAACAGCTGCTGTCGCTGATCGAAGGCGGCACCGTGGCCACCGTCATCGCTGCAAGGGACGACCGGCTCAACCGCAACATCGGGGTGCAGCGCTACCCGTTCCTGCTGTGCCGCAGCCGGAGCACCACCATCGACCTGTTGGAAGACGGCGCATGGGCCAGCGTTGCCCATGACGATCTTGCCCTGGAGGAGATCAGCAGCCGGTTGAAGCGCAGCTACCGCTCGGCAGAAGAGGCAGGGCTCAGCATCATCTTGCAAAACAGGGAACTTCAGTAAAATAACTGCTTCAATTATTTGCTTGTATTAGTATTGATTTAGCCTATACGCGGTGCATTGAATGCACGATTGAAGTTCTCGTCGTCTTTCTTTTTGCAGCCTGAGCCGCGAAATAAATTAGTGAACCAGTTGTCATGGACTCTGACGTCACGATTCCCTGGTGTTGCCGACATTGCGTAAATGGTTCCTGGCATATCTGTGGCTTTATTGTGATTATTCGATCCGAAGCGGTATTTAATGTCTGCAGAAACTCTTGCGTCAAAAGAATTGTCGTATGAGGCATTGACGCCGGCGACAAAGCCATTGGCGATTCTGTAAGAAATGCGTGCTCTAATTCCAACATTGTCTACCTCGTCTCTTGCTTTGCACTTGTTGTAATCACCTTTTTGATAATATCCACCGAGACTAGCTTTTAAGCTGGGAGTGATCATGTATCCGGCGTCAAGTCCATAAGCTTGCAATGCGCCTCCATTGTAATGCCAGTTCAATTCTTTTGTTGTTTCGCCAAGTGGAATTAATCCATATGCATTAAGGCTCCATTGATTGGAGACAGCTTCCAAGTTGAATGCAGCTTGCTGGTAAAAAGCATGTCCGTCTTCCACTGGAATTCCAGAGTCGGCATAGCTGGTATTCATCGGGCGGCTGTCGTAACCAGCATTGAGCCCATACATCCAAGAACGGTCACCATTCAGCCATCGGTAGCCAAGGCGAGTTGATGTGCTGATTGTGTGCCCGTCGACAGTTGTATCAACAATGCTTGAGTAATTGTGTCTATCAGCAAAATTGACGTTGGCGAGTGCATCAAGGAACCAAATGCTGTTCTCTCCAATCGACAACGGAAGGAAGCCGCCGATGCCTGCTTGATTGGGGGTGCCAGCACCTTGCAGCGCGCCTTGGAAGCCAAGACTGGGCTTGACCATATCCTTGAGGCTGATGCTCATCACATCACCAAGGTCTTCTGCAGTGCCGTCCTGCGCCTTGGTTGAAAGGGGCGCAATGGCGATGGCTGAAGCTACAAGACCGATGGACAGGCGGCGAAGCATCGGAAAGGTTCGATTCCGCGAATGATGCCGCGGTTTGTATCGGTCGTCACGTAGTGATGTCACCCAGCCTCAGGCGCCCAGACCATCTTTTAGAAGTTTGTGTGGTCGACAGAGCTGCAGCTCCGGAGCGATTCGACCACGAACGAAGGCTGATATGCAAAGAGTGCATACTCCAGGCTCGACCATATTTTTTAAGGGCGAGCGGACTTGCCCCCTGCCGAAACAGAGGTCAAATCGCAGCTCTCGTCGGTCATCGCTCTGACCGGCTTTCGGGTCCGATTGGCTACCCGACAGAGACATGATGGTCCAAAAAGAACGAGATCTAGGTTGCCTAGGAGACGTTTTTTAGAGCCCCACAAATACGCTGCAACATCTTGTTTTTTTGGTAGCGGGCTTCCCCCTTGCCTGTACCTCAACCCGCCTCAGGTGCCCAGCCCATCTCCTTTTGCCAGGTCAGCGCCCAAAGCTTGCAGCGCTTCTTCAGGTGTTGGCCCTGTTGAAGTTGCTTAATTGCAGAGCAGTGTTCAAAGTGGCGCTCATCAATGACAGCCGGTTCGGGCAAAGGGGATTGAACCCTTCATTCGGATACTCCCATTACTGGCAGCAATACCTCGCCAAACCGGGAAGCCGCCCCTACTGCTCCGCAATGCCAACCCAGACGCTGCTCGGCGACTTCGAAGGCTCCAATTACAAACTCCCGAAGCAGGTTTGGGACAAGTACGACTGGTCCATCAGTCACTGCGTGCTCCGATCTGACAACAGTCCGATCGCGCTGGCCTGAGGAGATCCGGCTCCCGCATGGCCACGAACACGCTGCGAAAAAACAGTCGTTTCGGCCAGGATGTTCAAGAACCCAATCAATGGCATGCCCGAGCCCTTGTCTGATCGGCAGGTGATCCTGGCCATCGCGGTAACGCTGATTTTGGTTCTCGGCCTAATCCTCGGCAGTGTCTCCCTCAACCGAGAGCAGCAAGCTCCATTTCTCTGGCGGGAGACGCCTCAACCCAAAGTGACACCATTGGCAATCTGACCACCTGCCCAGAAGCAGGTTGCCTCCTAGTGCGATCGTGGACGAAGAGGGACCCCTCCGATCTGCAGTGAGTGAGCGGCCTGATCCATCCGAGCAGCGACAACTGCATCCTCTGCCCAGAGGGCTGGTTGAGCTCTACGGCTTGATTGCCGTTCTTGTTGTGCTGATCCCTGAGTGGTTGGCGGATGGAACTCTGAATCTTGGCCAAGCCAAAGGTCCTGCGGCACTCCCCATGCGGTCCAGGGCTTGGCGCACCCTTCCGGAACTCCGTTTGGCCGCGATGAGCTTGGCCGAGCTCCGTAAGGCCGCCTCAGGACTGCGTCTGTATCACTACGGATCAGCAACACGAGCCAAGCTCACCACTCGGTTGCTTAGACGACTCAGACGCCGGGATGCACTGTGATAACTTAAATCTGACGGGGCGTGGCGCAGCTTGGTAGCGCACCACTTTGGGGTAGTGGGGGTCGTGGGTTCAAATCCCGCCGCTCCGATTTCAACCGTTTTTTTCCCCACCTGAAACCCAGCGTTTCAGGCTCTGAGCCGGCAAACATGCCGGCTCTTTTTTTGTGTTCAGTGACGGCCAGTTCGGGTCATCACGAGATGCCTGGACGAATCAATCTGAAGCCAACCCTCATCTCGTAACTGACCCAACACACGGGTGACAGTCACCCGCGTCGTGCTGAGTGCACTGGCGATCTCCTGATGGGTGAGGCGGAGATTCAGCCGCAAACCATCATCACAGGGCTCACCAAAGTCCCTAGCGAGCAGCTCGACAAACCCCCGGACCCGCTCTTCAACGCGGCGCAAGCCCAGCAAAGCCAACATCGATTCCGCCTGGCGGTAACGGGCCGTCATGGCCTTCGCCAAGGCGAGAGCCAACTGCGGTGACTGCTCCACTTCAGCCAGATTGCAGCAGAGCAGATCGCAATCCATCAGCGCAACAGCGTCATAGGCCTCCACATTGGTGAAAGCAGCACCAAAGGGTTCATTGGGCCCCACAAGGCCAAGCACCAATTCATCCCCATGAACTGAAACGGCACCCAGTTTCACCATGCCGCGCACCACAAACCAAACGCTGTTTTTCAGGAGTGGAATCAAACTCCCTGATGTGACATGAACGACATTGTTTTTTTGATAGCTGCCTTCAAGAAACGCCTTGAAGCCCAGAGCTGTTGAAGACAGATCAGAGGACGGAGTAGCAAGCATTTGCAATTCCATAAATCCACCAAAACTGTATTAAGGACAACATCGATCTCCAACAAAGAGGTGGGAGAGGTTCGGTTAAGAGGGCTCTAACATTGACTCCAAGTGCAGATCTTCATAAAAAAAGAGCCCCGAAGGGCCCTTTGAAATTTGGTTCAAAAAACCAACTCAAGCCAAGATCACAGACCAATCTTTTTGACTGCGGCCTTTGATTTGGCCAGGATGTCACCCTTCAGAGGAACAAACCCCAGGGAAGAAGCTTTGTCCTGAGCCTTGCTGCTCAACATGTAGTTGAAGGCATCTTGCACCACTTTGGCGTTTTTGCCGTTGCCGGTTTTGTAGGCCAACACCCAGGTCAGCGTTGCAATGGGGTAAGCGCCCTTAGCGGTGGGGTTGGGATTCTTGCCAGCTAGATCCTTGTCGAGGCTGATGCCGTTCAGGGCACGGGCGCCAGCAGCAACGGAGGGCTTGAGGAACTCACCCGCCTTGTTCTGGAGAGCAGCGGCCTTGACGTTGCCCTTGATGTAGGACTGATTCACATAACCGATGGCACCCACGCGGTTCTGAATCACACCGGCAACACCGGAATTACCTTTGGCGCCGACACCAGCAGGCCACTTGACAGACTTACCAGTACCCAGGGTCCAGGTCTTGGAGAAAGCCTCCATGGAGTTGGTGAAGGCCTTGGTGGTGCCGGAGCCGTCAGAACGATGCACCCAGGTGAGAGTGCCAGCTTGGCAGCCCAGCTCTTTCCAGTTCTTAACCATGCCCATGGCGACCTTGACGGCCTGCTCCTGGGTGAGTTTCAGGTTGCAGCCGGGCTTGTTGTAGCCGAAGGCGATGGTGCCACCCACCATCGGGATCTGAACGACACCACGGCCGACCTTGGCCATATCCTTCTTCTTCATCGGATCATCCGATGCGCCGAAGTTCACGGTCTGGTCGATGAAGGCTTTACGTCCGGAACCGGAACCGACAGCCTGATAGTTGACCTGAGGGCCACCAGACTTGGCCAGGTCGGCGAACCAACGCTGATAGATCTTGGCGGGGAAGGAAGCACCAGCGCCGTTCAGCTTGGGAGCTGCCGAAGCGGAGATGCCTGCTCCCAGAACAAGCAGGGAAGAGGCAAGAAGGGCTTTTTGTGCGATGCGCATCACAACCGAAAGAGAAACGAGGCTGTTGCAATCCAGGCTTAATCGCAGCAAGGACGACCTGTCGTTATGCGCCCATTAACGCTGGTTAAGGTTCCCCTAAAAGCTCTTTAAGTCATTAGAAAACCCCGGTTTGGACAGTCCAAACCGGGGCATGAATCCACCAAATCAATGGTTTGCATTCAGGGCTGAATGCCCTCCACCGCACTGTGAGATTTTTCGAGGATGCTTCCCCGGAGAGGGACAAAGCCCAAGGCCGATGCACGCTCCTGGCTGGTGTAACTAAGCATGTAGTTGAAGGTCTCACGCACAGCGTCAGCCTTCGCGCCATTGCCTGTGGCGTAGGCCAAAACCCAGGTGAGAGTCGCGATGGGGTAGGCACCAGCGGCCTCGGGGTTGGGATTGCTGCCAGCCAGATGCTCATCGAGCTCAATGCCGTTGAGGGCTATGGCACCCGCTTCTACGGAGGGCTTGAGAAATTCACCGGACTTGTTCTGCACCGCAGCAGCCTGCACATTTCCCTTGATGTACGACTGATTCACATAGCCGATCGCGCCGACCCGGTTGTCGATCACCCCGGCCACCCCAGAATTGCCCTTAGCACCCACGCCCACCGGCCATTTCACCGATTTACCGCTGCCGAGGGTCCAATCCGGTGAAAAGGTCTGCATCGAATTGGTGAAGGCCTTGGTGGTGCCGGATCCATCGGATCGATGCACCCAGGTGATCGTGCCCGCGTCACAACCAAGCTCTTTCCAATCACTGATGCGGCCGATTGCCACCCCCACAGCCTGCTGCTGGGTGAGCTGAAGCTCGCAACCCGGCTTGTTGTATCCGAAGGCGATGGTTCCCCCCACCATGGGGATCTGGACCACCCCTCGGCTCACCTGATTGCGGTCGGCTTCTTTGATCGGGTCGTCTGACGCAGCGAAATCAACTGTTTCATCGATGAAGGCTTTGCGACCGGAACCGGAACCCACCGCCTGGTAGTTCACCTTGAGGCCGCCGGAGCCGGCCATCTCGGCAAACCAGCTCTGGTACACCTTGGCGGGGAAGGAGGCTCCGGCTGCATTGAGGCTGGACACACTGGAGCTGCCACCACAGGAGGCAAGACCGACAGCAAGGACGCTCAGGCTTGAGACAGCCAGGGAACGATGTGCCAAAACCTTCGTTGTGATTTTGACCATCCTCCCGCGTCGTGGATCCAACCTCAGAGCGTCGGAACAACGGTGATCGGAACAACAGTGATCGGAACAACAGTGAGACGGGTTGCCACCGCGTAGCAACGCAGCCAGCGGTTCACACGTCTGCGATGGATAGCGGGAACCTCGCCGATCAATTGACTGAGTTCATCAGCGCCCATGCGTCGCAGGGCCCGCACGTCCACATGCCACAGCGCTTCCGCTTCACGAATCAAGCGCGCCCAGGTGCGCACCTGCTGCCATTGGCGCAAGCGAGAGCGAATGGGGCGTTGATGGGGATGCAGAAATGCCGTCATGTCTTCAGAGTGCTGCCTCAAGCAGCACTGTCTGCAAAATCACCCAGAGCCTTTCGGAGTGCTGAAGCAAAAGCGCAGTCTCAGGCGCTGAGGCGATCAGCCTCCAGCTCCACGGGGGCGACAGGAAACTCCAGCGCTGCAATCTCGCGATCACTCAACCGACGGGTCCAAGCACCCTTGATCGGATCGTTCCAGCGGAAGCCGGCCGCTTTGGCCAGATGGCGTTCATCGAACGACACCCGAGCGCGCATCAATTGGCGGGGTTCCAATCCACGCTCCAAGAGCTGCTCCAGGTCATCGCAACGCGCGAAGACCTCTGCGATGTAGATGCAATCGCTCAGGGCACGATGAGCTGCCCAGACCGGGACGCCATAGGCCAAGGCAAGGTCACGCACCGATGGCCGTGAGCGCAGCTGACGCTCAGCCGGCCAGCGAATGTCCTCCATGGTGCAGAGCCATGGCGTGGTGGTGGCCGGCACAGCACCAAGACCGAACCACTGGCGATCGAAGGCTGCGTTGTGAGCGACCAGCAGATCAGCCGCGCTGAGCAGATGCTCGAACCACACCAGCGCCTGTTGCCAGGGCTGTGGGCGGCGGGTGACGGCGGCGGGAATCCGGTTAATCGCCTCCGCAGCATTGGATTCAACCGGCAGGAGGAAGGATTGCTGGGCCAGCACCGAGCGACTCGGTACATCGAACAGAATGCAGCCCACCTCAAGACACTTGTCTTGAAGCGGATCCAAGCCTGAGGTTTCCGTATCAATGATCAGAATGGTGGAGGGGGAGCCCTCGACCGAATCCTCAGTCCGATCGCCAGTGGCGTCAGGCACAACGCCTGGGGGAACCACAGAAGGTGGAGCCGAAGCTGAGACCTGAGAATCTGTCGGCGTTGGAGCGGCTTGGGGCTGTGAAAAGCCTGCAAGAAAGGTGAGCTGCTCAGGCATGGCGCGATGTCTGCTCCCG
>NZ_VTLD01000021.1:0-30876 GCF_020514285.1 Synechococcus sp. PH41509
GAGCGGGGGGAACCGTTGCCCAGCCCTTGTCTCCTCGACTGAGACGTCGGTCGTACAGCGGTCGCCCTGGATCGAGGCCGGGCTGTAGTGGCTTTTGGGCTGTGGCTTTCAGCCAGCCGTCGTAGGCCTGCTCGGATTCGACGATGACGTCTGTCTGGTTCTGGGAGAAGTAGGCGCCGCTGAACATGGCGTCCCTCAACCGGAACCTCCCCTCCTTGGTAGGCGTGAGGCTGTAGGAAATGATGCTGCCGGGGATGATGTCTTGCTTCAGCCGAAAGGCCGGTACAAAGAAGCTGTGCAGCACGTCTTCGGAGATCAGCCTCAGGTTCACCCGTTGATCCACTGGGATGTGGAGTTCTGAACTGCGCACGCCGCTGGGGTAGACGAACTCCCAGCTCCACTGGCGGGCGATCACATCGATCGGTCCGATGTCCGCGGTGGGATCGACTGCAATAAGTGCGGTGGGATCGGTGCCGATGGCGTACTTCTGCTTCGGACCAAGGGTCTGAAGCTTCATGTTCACGTTCATTGTGTAGGTGGCGATCACGAAGACCGTCACCAGGGGAATGATCGTCCAGATGATCTCGAGCTTGGTGTTGCCCTCAATCGGCGCACCGTCGCTCTCGTCGTATTTGCCGGCCCTGTTGAACAACAGAACCCAGCCCATAACGCCGGTGCAGCCAAAGAAAATGAAGGAGCCGATGCCGGTCTCCAGGGCGAACAGATCGTCGACGTAGGACGCTGCGCTGGAGGCCTGCGGTGGGAACCAGCTGTAGGACCATGTCGCCATAAGTTTGGCGATGACAAGATTGATCGCAAAAGCGATGCTGATGATCACGATGGCGCCGATGTTCGGGCCGTTCTTGGGGGTGGAGGTTGTCATGGCAATGCCTCCTGCAGATCGGCACCGGAAGCCAGTAACTGGTCTGCGGTGATGTGTACCCCGAAGTCACTGGCCAACCAAGCGCCAAGGCTTCCGTGCAGGCCCATGACCAGCAGCATGGCGGTGCCGCAAAGCAGATACAGCCAGGTCACCTGACGGCCCAAGTCTTTGCGCCAAACAAAACGTTGGTAACCCCGCCAGATGGTCATGGCCACGATCACAAGCAGAATCGCGACGCCACCGATGGCATGCCAGAGCATCGTGTCGATGGCGGTTTGGCCGAGGATGCTGCGGATGCCCGGCAATGGAACCGCCAGCAGCATTTCGTAGAACCCCGCTGCCACGGTGAAGAAGCTGATGCCGCTACAGGCCACGAGGTTGTACCAGCCCACGTCGTGGAAGCCGCTGCGGGTGACTGGTAAAGCCAGAAAGCGGAACACCCGTTTTTCCAACGGGTAGAACGCACCGGCGAAGTCGAAGGCGATGGCGATCGCAAACAACCCGATGGTCAGGTGCACCAGGTTGGGGTGCAGCGGAATGGCGTAAGGAAGGTTGTTGGCGCCGAGGGAGTCGGCAATGTCGTTGATCGGCGATGCGATCGCGGCGAAGAGCGTCACGAGATCACTCCCTGACGGATGGCTTCAACCACGGGGACCGTGTGCAGCCCGTAAACCCAGACCAGCTTGTCGCCGAGGTACACCTGCGTGATCACGAGACCCGCCAGCACGAGGTCAAAGATGAGAAAGCCCCTGGGCAAGATCGCTGGGTCTTTTTGCCGGGCGACGTAGCGCCAGCTTGTGAGCAGGGCCAGTACACCAGCGAGGGACCAGCCGATGGTGCTGTGGATGTTGAGGATGTCCCGTGACGCGCCGTAGGGATTGGCGAGACCGGCTTCCACCTGGCCGAAGATGATGGCCACAAAGATTGCGACGGTCGCGACGATCAGGTTCCAGAAGCTCACCTCAAACAGGTTCTTCTTGCCGCTGATCACACCAATGGCATCGAACACGACCGTGATCAATGCCATCGCGATCACGAAGTGAACAACGATGGGATGGATGACGTCGATCCAGGGGAGATTCTTGTCGTTGAGCGGGGGAAGCAGCTCAAGCATCGGCAAGCCGAGCATCATCTGCCTCAAGGATGGACACGTCTGATTAGACGGTCATCCCTGGATGAGGAAATAAAACTCCATCCGACTCATCGCTGGCCTTGCTCGGATTCCGTTAGGTCTTGCTCCGCCAGAACACAAGCGCCTGGGTCATGATCAATATCATCACGATGGGCAACACAAGGCACAGCATCAACAGCCGAAATTCGTCCGACCAACTGGCCAGGGATGTCCTTGGAAGAACGTTGTCAACGATGTAGAGGAAGTACAAACCAAGCAACAGTCCACCCTCTAGTCGGCTGATATTTCCTCGCGTCCAGAAGATCGGCAAGCAGGCCAGGCTGGTCAGCAACATCACCGGCAGGTCCTCCTGAATCAATTCGGGGCTGACCTGCAGCCCACGGCCAGCGGCGGCCAAGGCTCCTCCCCCCAGCACGAGCAGCAGGTTCAGCAAGCAGCTGCCCACAACGTTGCCGATCGCCAGATCGGTGCGCCCCCGCAGGGCGGCAACGAGGGAGGTGATTAATTCCGGCATCGAGGTTCCGGCTGAAACGATGGTCAGCCCAATCACCGCCTCACTGACCCCGAGATAGGCGGCGGCTGACGTGGCTCCGCTCACCAGAACCCGTGATCCGATGGTGAGGATGCCAATGCCTCCGATCAGGCGAAGGATGGCCAGGCTCCAGCCACCGCTCGCCGCGTCATCTTCGATATCGGGTTCAGCACTCCCACTGTCGTCCGGTTGCTCTCGGGCGGTGCGGATCTCCCAGATGGTGTTGATCAAAAGTCCCAAGAGCAGGGCCAGCCCTGCTTGCCAGGTGACACGTCCCGCTGAGGCCATGCCCCAGACCGCAGCCGAAATCGCAATCATCAGGGGGACATCGCGCCGCACAAGGCGGCTTTCAACGCGCAACGGCAGCACCAGGGCGCTGCCGCCGAGCACCACCATCACGTTGAAAATGTTGCTGCCCACCACATTGCTGACCGCAAGGGCGTCAGCCCCTTGAAGCACCGAACTCAGACTCACGAACAGTTCCGGAGCGCTGGTGCCAAGCGAAACCACAGTGAGGCCGATCACGAGCTGGGGAATCCCAAAGATCACCGCTATGGCGACGGCTCCCTGAACGAACAGCTCTCCTCCACCAAACAGCAGTCCAATACCGATCAGTACTTGGATCGAGGCCTGTAGAAATTCAGGCATGGGGAGAGATCAGGTGTATGGGGATTCTGCTTTGCCGTGACTCCACTTAATGTCAGGCGCTGCGGTTCAGTGCCAGAACTCTTGCTCAATCGGATTTCCACAAGCAATCTGCGCGGTGACGCCTTCGGTGGCGTGACCGCCGCGGTGATTGCCCTTCCGATGGCCCTGGCCTTCGGGGTTGCCGCAACAGGTGACCCCGCACCGGGTCTTTGGGGAGCCGTGATCATCGGCTTGGTGGCCGCCGTCTTCGGAGGCACGCCCACCTTGATTTCCGAACCCACCGGTCCGATGACCGTGGTGTTCACCTCAGTGATCCTCAGCTTCACTGCCACGGCCCCGGATAAGGAAACGGCCATGGCCATGGCCTTCACCGTGGTCATCCTTGCGGGACTTTTTCAAATCCTCTTTGGCGTGTTCCGTCTGGGTCGCTACGTCACCCAGATGCCCTACACGGTGATCTCCGGCTTCATGTCGGGGATCGGGGCCATTCTTGTGATTCTCCAGCTGCCGGCCTTCCTCGGTCAGACCGCATCCGGTGGGGTCATGGGCACCCTGTCCAATCTTCCCGGTTTGATCGCTGGTGTGCAGCCGATGGAGCTGGCTCTGGCCCTGATCACGGTCGCGATCCTCTGGTTCACCCCAGCAAGCGTCAAGCGTTTCTGTCCGCCTCAGCTCCTGGCTCTGGTCTTGGGAACGGTTCTGTCGATGACCTTGTTCCATGACGCTGGGCTCAAAACCATTCCGCCCTTCAACGCCGAGCTCCCTAGCTTTCATGTGCCCACCTTCTCAGGAGGGCAGCTGCGCTTGATGTTCGTTGATGCGGCCGTGCTGGGAATGCTGGGCTGCATCGATGCGCTGCTCACCTCCGTGGTGGCCGACAGCCTGACCCGCACCGAGCACAACTCGAACAAGGAACTGGTGGGCCAGGGACTGGCGAACATCGCCTCGGGTGTCTTCGGAGGTCTCCCTGGGGCGGGAGCCACCATGGGCACTGTGGTCAACATCCAGGCTGGCGGACGTTCGGCCCTCTCTGGAATTATCCGAGCGGGGATTTTGGTGGTGGTTGTTCTGGCCGCCGCTCCCCTCGCTTCCACGATCCCCCTTGCTGTGCTGGCTGGGATCGCCCTGAAGGTGGGTATCGACATCATCGACTGGGATTTCCTTCATCGGGCCCATCACCTTTCGGTTAAAGCTGCGGTGATCACCTACGGCGTCATTGCGCTCACGGTGTTGGTCGATCTGATTACTGCGGTGGGGATTGGCGTCTTCGTGGCCAACGTCCTCACCATTGATCGGATGAGCGCGTTGCAGTCCAGAAAAGTGAAAACGATCAGCACCGCCGATGACGATGTGGAGCTGACCGAAGAGGAGCAGATGTTGCTGGATCAGGCCTCCGGCAAGGTCCTGTTGTTTCAGCTCGCCGGCCCAATGATTTTCGGTGTAGCCAAAGCGATCGCGCGCGAGCACAACGCCATCG
The DNA here is from genome assembly GCF_020514285.1 of Synechococcus sp. PH41509. Classification (NCBI taxonomy): domain Bacteria; kingdom Bacillati; phylum Cyanobacteriota; class Cyanophyceae; order Synechococcales; family Synechococcaceae; genus Synechococcus; species Synechococcus sp. PH41509. The sequence goes on from NZ_VTLD01000021.1 coordinate 4,673, forward strand.
GCAATTGTCAGGCGGTCATCTTCGACCTCTCAGAGGTATCCCACCTCGGGGTCACAGCTGCCATCGCTCTAGAGAATGCGGTCAAGGAAGCGATTGAGGAAGGGCGCCGGGTCTACCTGGTCGTTGCGACGGGAAGTACAGAAAATCGGCTTCAGAAGCTCAAACTGCTTGATCGTGTTCCCAAGAGCCACATCAGCGCCGATCGCCTCGTGGCCTTGCGTCTTGCCGTCAATGGTTTGGCGCTGAATGACTGACCAGATTTCGATCATCGCTCCGGATGATTGGCATGTGCATCTCCGTGACGGGGAGATGCTTACGCATGTTGTGGCCCATACAGCCCGTCGTTTTCGTCGGGCGATTGTGATGCCCAATCTGCGTCCTCCGGTCACAACCGTTGCTTCGGCGCGGGCATACCGCGCGCGTATTCAGGCCGCGTGTCCCGCTGATCTGGAGTTCACGCCGTTGATGACGGCCTACCTCACCGACTCGATCGATCCCTCCGAGCTCGAGACTGGATTTCGAGAGGGCGTGTTTGCGGCGGCCAAGCTTTATCCCGCCAACGCCACCACCAATTCAGCAGCAGGAGTGACGGATCTGCTGCAGATCGATCCAGTGCTCGAGACGATGGGCAGAATCGGCATGCCGTTGCTGATCCATGGAGAGGTCACGGATGCAGATATCGATATTTTCGACCGTGAGGCGGTCTTCATTGAACGCCATTTGGCACCCCTGCGGGTTCGTCATCCCGAGCTGAAGGTTGTGTTCGAGCACATCACCACCGAGCAGGCTGTGCAGTACGTCAGCTCCGCGGATCACCATCTCGCGGCCACCATCACACCCCACCATCTGCATATCAACCGCAACGCGATGTTTGCAGGAGGGTTGCGCAGTGACTTCTACTGCCTTCCCGTCGCTAAGCGGGAATGTCACCGTCAGGCCCTACGCCGGGCTGCGACCAGCGGTGACCCCCGCTTCTTTCTCGGCACTGATACGGCACCTCACGAGCGGGCCTCAAAAGTGAGTTCCTGCGGTTGCGCCGGCATTTTCAATGCGCCCTTCGCTTTGGAGAGCTACGCCCAAGTCTTCAATGAAGAGGGTGCTCTTGCCCATTTAGAAGCATTCGCCAGCCTGAATGGGCCAGCTTTTTACAACCTGCCAGCCAACAGCAGCCGCATTACGTTGCAACGGCGTGATCATCTTGTGCCGGAACTTGTGAATGGACTCGTTCCTTTCCATGCTGGAGAGATCCTCTCCTGGGCCGTCTCCGATGCACCTGATCAAGTTCAGCTCTGAAGACTGCGGAACCTGTCACCGCATGAGTCATTACGACGGGAAGGTGGCGGAGGAACTCGGCTGCAGCTTCATTTCCGTGATGCTGCAGGACACTGAGATGTACCGCAAATACCGCAAGATCCTGCTCAAGCAGTACCCCAACAAGGAAGGAATGGGGTGGCCGACCTACCTGCTGGTGAGCGATCCCGATGGCGATTTCTCGATCGAGGGGGAATTGAAGGGCGGTATGCCCAAGGGAGATTTCCGCACCAAGCTCGCCGAGTTGCTGCCGTCTTGAACGCGGGTGGTGGGGGCAGGGGGACTTGAACCCCCACAGGCCTTTCAGCCCAAACGATTTTAAGTCGTGTGCGTCTACCGATTCCGCCATGCCCCCGCCCAGACATCTTAGATTTCCCATAGCTGTCCTTAGGCCTTGGACCTCTCGTCCCTGCTCCATCAAGTCCCACAGGACACACTGCTGGTTCTTTTGGCCTACGTCGTGCTGGGCGGTTTGTACCTCGTGGTCATTCCGCTAGCCCTTTTTGCCTGGATGAATCAGCGCTGGCATCAGATGGGCAAGCTGGAGCGTATGGGGATTTATGGGATGGTCTTCTTCTTTTTCCCGGGGATGATTCTGTTCGCTCCGTTCCTCAATTTCCGTCTCAGCGGGCAGGGAGACGTCTGAATTGACGCGTGGAAAGGTTCTTCTGATCGGACTCGCCGTCCTCCTGTTGGGAGGGGTTGGGCAAGTGGGCTTTCAAGCTGCGGGCTTTGAAGGTTTCTCGGCAGGGATTGCTGCCCAGACATTGTTGGTGGTGATCGTTGTGGTCTGGACGAGTTCCTACCTGTTTCGGGTTGTGACCGGCCAAATGACCTATATGAATCAGCGGCGTCGCTACCGCGAGGTGTACGACAAGCAGGAGGCTGACGCACTTCAGGCTCGTTTTGACGCTCTCCCAGAGGAGGAGCAGCAGGCGCTGTTGCGCAAGATCGGAGCGGATGCCTCGGTTGCTTCGGACGGTGACGCCCCCGCCGACTCATAGGCTTTCCAGGTTTGTTCCTGGTCGGTTGACCGAGATGCCCAATCAGCAGTCCTCTTCCATCGCCCAGCGCTTTGAGCAGCTGAAGCAGGACGGTCGCCTCGCTCTGATGCCGTTCCTGATGGCTGGCGACCCTGATCTCTCTGTGACCGCTGAAGTGCTCCTCAGCCTGCAAAGTGCCGGGGCCGACATGGTGGAACTGGGGATGCCCTACAGCGACCCTCTCGCTGATGGACCGGTCATTCAGGCCGCCGCTTCCCGGGCCCTTGCCGCTGGAACCACGCCCAAGGCGGTTCTGGACATGCTGCGGTCCTTGAAAGGGAAATTGCAGATTCCCGTCATTCTGTTCACTTACTCCAATCCGCTGCTGAATGTGGGAATGGAGGCGTTCTGCCAGTCCGCAGCAGAGGCTGGTGCGGCGGGGCTTGTGGTGCCTGATTTACCTCTCGAAGAGGCGGAGCGGTTGTCGACAATTGCAGAGCGCTCCGGATTGGATCTCGTACTTCTTGTTGCACCCACCACACCCAAAGCTCGAATGGGTCGGATTGCGACATGCAGCCGAGGTTTCACTTATCTGGTGAGCGTCACCGGTGTCACCGGTGAGCGGGCTCAAATGGAAAGCAGAGTCGAAGGGTTGGTCCAGCAACTGAAACAAACCTCACCCGTTCCTGTCGCCGTTGGTTTTGGAATTTCAGGCTCTGAGCAGGTGCGCCAGGTTCGTGGCTGGGGTGCCGATGGAGCGATTGTGGGAAGTGCACTCGTGAAAAGGATGGCTGCAGCATCTCCTGGAGAGATAGCTCAGGAAGCGGGTCGTTTTTGCGCTGAATTGCGCGTCGCTGCTGACCAGCGTTAGTGGCGTCCATCACGCTGAAGGCATCAAAAAACCCCGACATTGGTCGGGGTTGAGCAGGTCTTCAGGAGAGATGCAATCTCGATGAGCACATCACCTGATGTTGAATCACTCCTCGTCTTCGTCGCTTTCACCAAGAGGTGTCAGGCGAATTTGCTTGCGGCCTAGTTTGATTTCAAATTCATCTCCAGGCGTGAGGTCAAGAAGAGCCGTATACGCCTTGCCGATCAGCAAGTTTCCGTTGCCTTGCACTGTGGCCACATAGCTGAGCTTTCGGCCACCTTTGCCGATACCGCCAACACCGCCGGTACCAAGACTGACGCCTTTGGCGTCCAAGAGGGCTTCATAGAAAGCGGTGAAATTCAGACGTTCGCCACCATCCTTTTTGTGGGAAACATAGCCACAGACACGAACAAGATCAGACTTGCTGACATCACCCAGGTCTTTGACTTTATTGAGAAGGTCGCTCCCAGTGAGCATCGCTTTCGTAAGAAATCAACCTTCACAACATAGCGTTTTCTCAATCCGTTATGCCATCCTTTCTACTGAAAAGTTCTTCGGTATTTCATCTTTTGCTATGGCACGTTTCGTCTTGTGGGGCACTTACTGCACGGATGCTCTAGTGAAGCGTGCTCCCTATCGAGATGAACACCTCGCTCGCCTTCAGTCTCTTAAAGAGCAAGGAACGCTTGTCACTCTTGGTCCCACCGAAGGAAGTACCCACGTTTTTGGAATCTTCGAGGCAGACGACATCTCCGTCGTGCGCAAGCTCGTTGAGGACGATATTTATTGGAAGGAGGGAATCTGGACGGCTCTCGAGGTTTATCCCTGGGTCCAGGCGTTCTGAGCCTGCATCAGGATCCATTCCGCCACAAGCTGATCACCATCCGGCCCGAGAACATCTGCGTAACCGCTCATCTGGCCTCGCCCTTCACGGGCGATGGCTGCGATGGCTTCCACCGTTGCGATCTCATCACGCTCGAGGGTCTTCAGCTTCAGGTTTTTTCCACGGCGAATGATGTTGCCGCCGTTGATGTGGCATCCCGCGCAGTGCTGTTCGAATGACACAGCTCCATCGCTGATCTGTGGAACAGCAGCGGCTGTGGCTTCAGCTGCTCCAAGGTTCAGCAGCAGCAGCAGACATGCACCAATGCAGTAGCGCAGGACATGGCTCAGCACAGGGATGTTGTGGCTTTGATCAGTCTGCTTGAGCAGGTGATGCTGCCTCCCTTCGGTACCGCTGAACCAGTTCGTCTGGAGAGCGGTAATCCTGCGGAAGGGACTTATGCAGTCTGTGCAGATAATCCCAGCAGACCGTCCGGCGAATGGCGTCAAGGTCGCGTCCATCCGCGACAAGGCGTCGGAGGGCCTGGCAGTAGGTGGAGAAGCCTGCTTCCAGATCGCCGATGGTGAGAGCCTTGGTTGCAGCCGGCATGAAATAGAACGTCAGGATCTTCTGACTTTTGCGCCCATCTCTGAATTGGTCTGTTGTCAGGATCACTATCGAAGCTGTGTGGTCCCCCTCCCATGGCGGAACAGGATCTGATCCGTTTCCTCAGCAAGATTTCCCAACTTCAGTCCCTTGCGGAGCGTGTGCAGCACGACTGCAGCAGTCGTCAGCAGTTGGCGGCCTGTGCTGACCACAACCAGGTTGTGCAGCTGGCCCAATCCTGGGGCTTCGACATTGGTCGGCGCTGGGGAGAGCGTGACCATGGGCCGGGGGGGGAGGCCAATCTGCTGGCGACCCCTTGCCCCACTCCTGGAGAGGAATCAACGCGGTTGTTGGCGTCTGGCGAGACGTGGAGATTGATGCTGATCGCATCGAATGACTACCAATCCCCCAGCGACGAATGGATCGATCAGTCCGAACACGAATGGGTGCTTGTACTGCGCGGTAGCGCCTGTGTTGCGCTGGAGAACCCCGATCGGATTGTGGATCTCAGCCCTGGAGATCATCTTTCACTTCCGCCCCATCAACGCCACCGGGTCGAGCGTACGGACCCCGACCCTGGAACGCTCTGGCTGGCCCTGCACTGGGATACCCCTTAGGTATGTTCAGGCACGCCATTCTCAGCATGGGTCGTTCAGACCCCAAAAGGCAATGAGCACGACAGCTGATTGCCGTTGCCGTCATCGCTGACGAGAGTGTGTACATCGAGATCGGAGGAGCCCATGACGGCCGACACTCCACCTGAGCAAATCGAAGAAGCAGACTGACTTTCTGGCCCCTGCTCCAACAGTTTCCACCCATTCGTAAGCAATTCGTCTGGCGCGACAACGAAGAGCGTCAAGCCAGTCGACTCTCCTCTGCATCGTTCGGAGGTGCCCCGCAGGAGAGTTGCTTCACACCTGGACCGCATGGCCCCAGGGTGCCTTGAGCCAGACGCTTGGACCTTTCCCGTCTCAGTTCCATTGCTGGAGGAGATTTCCCAAGGCATCAGACACTGAATATGAGGTCGATTGCAATGTGCAAACGAGCGAGTTAGGCCGTCTTTCCAGCGGGAAGGGCGGCCTTCCTCTTTGGTCCGTCAGCTTTCAGTCGTCAGGCCTCAGTCTTGATGCTCAAGTTTGTTGGCTGACCCACGCCCAAGCCGTGTCTTGTTTGGCGTTGCATTGGCACGTTTGACCAACCAGTAAGCGGCGGAGAGGGAGACGACTGCGATCCCTAGGCCAACCAAGAGTTGGGGTTTATTTTCAGCACCTGAGGGCAGCACGATCACTTTCCTGGCCACCGCGGTGAGAGCTGTCACCAGGACCAGCTCGATCTGCACCACATGGCGGCGTAGGTAACTGGTGATGTTTTGCAGCACCTCCAGGGCGATCAAAACGGTGAGCAGATCGCCGAGGATCTTGATCAGGTCGTCGCCTAACCATGTCGCTGCGGTTCCAGTCAGCAACTTGGAGCCCAGAGAAATCATCAGTTGGATGATCGCTGCAGCGATCACAACAGAAGTGATCAGAGTGAGAAGTCGGGCGACCTCGCGCTCACCAGCATCAACAAAACCAAGGAACGTTCTCTTCGATCGGGTGGGTCCGCTCACGGGGCTTAGTCGTTGAAGGGGTTGTAGTAAGGCCGTGCTTTGGTGTTGCTGCCCGGGTTGACGACCTTGGTGTCACAGGTGATCGAGCCGTCTTCTGCCGTTACGCAATTCGTGGCTTCGATCGTGCTGTCTTTGCCTGTTGCACTGCCAGGTCCCCGGAGCCAGCCTTCTGTCTGGGCAAGTGCCGACGATGCTCCGCACACCGACATCATCAAACAAAAGGAGGCACTAAGAAGTTGCGTAGGCGTCATCGGAGCGATGTCTGAGCCACCACTTTGCCCGTGAAGTCCCTTAATCGGAGCAGTCGTCTCGAATTTCCTGCAAAAGCAGATCAAGTTGACCGAAAGGATCCTCTTCTGCTGCTGCGACGCCGGTGCTGTCTGCTGATGGCTGGCCATGCCATTCGGCTTCGACGCTGCAAAGCCGATCAGCCAGTCCGGACAGTCCGCGCAGTTTGTGTTCTCGTTCCAGCACCTCCAGCAGTGCGGGCATTCGGGTCGACACGGCGCGCAGGTTTCGCCGCAGGTCGGCCTGCGAGCGCCCCTGGTGTTTCAACCAGTCCTTCAGCAGCAGGGTGAGATCCGCTTCAAATTCAGGGGTCCAGCCAGACATCAATCAGCAACTCGGTTCAGCGATTCAGTGCACAAGGGGAAACCATCGATCCAGTTTGCGGCGAGCTCGCATCCGGATCGACGGGGTGACGTGATTACTCCAAAGTCCCACCATTGCTGTAAGCGCGACCAAATCATCACTGAAACCTGCCACAGGCAGCAGGTCGGGAATGAGGTCAGCTGGCATCAACAGATAACTCAGGGCAGCGAGCATCGTCAGCCGCGCTGCTGAGGGAGTCTCTGGGTCAAGCATCAACTCCAGGGCTTCCAGGGCTGGGGCGGCAAGACCCCTGCCAGCCCGCTGCAATAGCCGGCGCAGCAGACTTTCGTCGATGACTTCCCGTTCAAGCACATCGGCCTCAACGGTGGTTCGAGCTGCATGGTTCGTCATGCGGAGGGAGCCAGATTGCTTCACTCTCACCACATCAGCTGCAAAGCGCTAGCTGGGTGAGCCGATGTTCAGAGTGTGGATTCCACGAGTCCGTTCTGAATTCCGGTCTTGCGCAGTTTGCGCAGGGCCCGCTGCACCACCTGACGGCAATATTCCCGCGAACAATTCATGTGACGAGCCACTTCTGCAAGGGTGCGCCATTCGTTGGTGCCATCCAGCCCGAAGCGCAGGGTCACGACGGTGTGCTCTTTCGGGGTGAGATTGGCTTTGGCCAGCAACGACCAAACCGAGGCTGTGCGCTCAGCGATCTCGGCCCGTTCCATCGGAGGCAGCTCCTCGCTGGGCAGTACGTCCACCAGCTCTGAGGGATCGGATTTCGATTTCACAACCCCCTGCAGGCTGACGGTGACGCTGCGCAGTTCACAGGCCAGGAGGTCTTCCACTTCAGCGATGGGGATCTCCATGAACTCCGCCAATTGTTCCCCGGTGGGGCTCAGGCCATTTCGCTGCATCAAGCGTGCCTTGGCCGCCCGCAGCTTGGTGAGCTTTTCATTCACATTCACGGGAATGCGAATGGTGCGGCTTTGGGTGGATAGCGCCCGATTCAAACCCTGACGGATCCACCAGTAGGCATAGGTTGAAAACCGATGGCCGCGGGTGGGGTCGTATTTCTCCACGGCACGGGTCAGTCCGAGGGTTCCCTCTTGAATCAGATCGAGAAGGTCCAGGCCTTTGCCCTGATAGCGCTTGGCCAGATTGACAACCAGACGAAGGTTTGAGGTGATCATCTGATTCTTGGCGCGTTCGCCACGACGAATTACGCCTTTTTCTTCATCGCTGTAATCACAGGCTGGACCACTTCCGCCAGCAAGATGACAGCGTTCGGTGATTGAGACCATCGCCTGAACCTTCCTCCCCATCATCAGTTCTTGCTCTGGAGTGAGCAGCTGATGGCGACCAATTTCGCCGAGAAAAGCACTCAGAGAACTCGTCATCATGACGATACGGCTGAATTGAACCTAGAACCAAAGTGTTTTTTTCTGGCAGTCATAATAAAGACTCCCGAATTAACACTTTTTGCGTTATTGCACTCTTTCTTCCTGTTTGTGAAGTGAATCTTTCATTGTTAATTCAATTGGGTGGCTAGGGTCGCCGCACCTTCTGTTGCTACGCCAATGCCCCTGGCCGTCGCTCTGACATCCGACATCGCCAAAAACGCTGGCGTTGCCTACGTTCACTACCTCAGCTTCATGCTCTGTTTCGGCGCACTCGTGCTGGAGCGGAAGTTGATCAAAGCGGATCCGAATCGCCAGGAAGCAACGGCGATGGTGATCACCGACATCGTCTACGGCATCGCTGCCTTGGCTTTGTTGGTCAGTGGAATCCTGCGGGTGATCCACTTCGGCCAGGGTGCCGAGTTCTACACCCAGAACCCCTTGTTCTGGTGGAAGGTCGGCCTTTACCTCTCCGTGGGGGGGCTGTCGCTGTATCCCACGATCACCTACATCCTCTGGGCGATTCCACTGCGCAAGGGCGAGCTGCCGAAAGTAAGCGAAGCTCTCGCAGGACGTCTGGCCTGGATCATCAACATTGAATTGGTCGGCTTCGCCAGCATTCCTCTGATGGCGACACTCATGGCCCGCGGCGTTGGTCTCCCCGCCGGCTGATGCAACCCGACCTCTGTCCTCCCCAACAGCAGATTCGAACGCTGAAGGTTGCCTTGGAACGCCAGGCTCCTGGTCAGCGTCCGGGGTATGCCTCCTCCCTCGCCACCACACCTCTGGGCCCTCCCGTGCTCAAGCACTGGTGCATCTGGATTCAGCCTGCTGAAGCAACCCCTGCCAACCGTTGGGACCAACGCTGGCTGAAGGCGGTGTCATCGGCGTTGACCACCTGGGGTGCACTGGTTCCAATCACGAGGGTGGACAGCCCAGAGCGGGCCAATGTGCTGATTCGACGTGAGCGTCCGAAGCGGCGTCAGGTCGCTGGGGTATGGCGGGCGAGCAACGGACGAACGATGCTTCAGATCGTTGATGTGCAGCGTCTTGGCAGCCGGCGTTTGGAGCCCCAGGTCAAGGTGATGGTCTCCCCGGAGCTTCGGGCCGAAGCCCTGCAAGCCACAGCTCTTCACGAACTGGGCCACGCCTTCGGGCTCTGGGGTCACAGTTCTGTTCCCACCGATGCCCTGGCAATAAGCCAGGGGGAGAGTCCTGTGTTGGTGCCATCGGAACGGGATCGCCTCACCCTTGCGTGGGTGATGCAACAGACGACCCGCTTCGGGGCGACGATTCAACAGCCGATTGAACCGTCCGAATCTCCTTTGCCTGAATGACGTCGACATCCGGGCGCGGCATGCTGCTCGCAGTCGAGGTCAATGCATGGATCTGATCCGTTCTTTGGTGATGGCTGGCGTTCTCGTCGGCCTTGTGGGTTGCCGTTCTGACACCAGTAAGTTTCTGCAGGACCCACAGATTCGTGAACCGATTCGGATCCAGCTGAATGGCAGCAATCCTGCAGCCAGTGAAGGGGTTCTGGATCGTGCTGAGGGCCCTTTGCGTTTCACCGTCGGCCATGGGCGCCATGGCATTGGCTGTCAAGGCACCACCTTTGAAGAGGGTGTCACGCCGCTCGGAACGTTTCAGGTCAACGCCATCCTCAGCAACGACCGCTTCGAGATGGACCCCTCACTGGTGGAGCAATCAGGAAAAACGGAGGAGGAGCTGCGCGAGACCCTCTTCACCAACATGAATTCCATCGACTTCAAAGGTGATGGGGAAACCGGTGAATACGGCACCGGCTACATCAGCCTGGCTCCTGTGCCAGCAACAGACCAGCCCTTTCGCTTCAACATCTACGACGGCGTTTTCCGCTGGTACAGCTTTGCCATTCACGGCACCAACGACGAGACCAGGATCGGCAAGGCGGTGACTGGAGGTTGCATCAACACCGGTCAGCTCACCATGGGTGTGCTCTTGGACACGGTGGAGCTCGGCGATGAAGTGGTGATCAGCAGCGACAGCCCCTGCTTGCCTTAATGCCGGCGCGGGGCACCCCGTCTTTCTGCCAGGACTTCCTGCACCTGCCGCCAGCTGACGCCGTGATGGGCCAGGGCGACCTGCATGTGAAAGACAATGTCGGCGGCTTCACCGGCGATTTCTTCAGCGTTGTCGTCTTTGCAGGCCATCACGAATTCAGCACTCTCTTCGCCAATCTTCTTGAGGATGCTGTTGTCCCCCCCCGCCAGCAGCTTGTTGGTGTAACTGCCCTGCTCCGGTTGGTCACGTCTTCCCTCGATCACTCGGAACAGTTCGGTGCAGGCATCCGTTGGCGGCAGCAGAGCGGCTGTTCCACCAGGAGTTCTTTCGTCACTGTTCTCGTAGAAACAGCTGCGGGCACCGGTATGACAAGCCACATCCCCGGTTTGCTCGATCGTCACCAACAGCACGTCTGCATCACAGTCGTAGCGGATCTCACGCATCGTCTGGATGTGACCGCTGGTGGCACCCTTGTGCCAGAGCTCCTGGCGTGAGCGGCTCCAGTAATGCACCTCACCGCTGCGCAGGGTCGCTTCGATCGCTTCCCGGTTCATCCAGGCCACCATCAGCACAGCCCCGTCCAGCCAGTCCTGCGCCACAGCTGGAATCAGCCCCGCTTCGTTAAAACGGAGTTGGTCAATGAAGGCGGGGCTGAGGGGCTGCATCAGGCCTCAAACATTCGGGCAACGCCTGAATCTTCCCGCAGCGTGCTCCATTCCGCGTTTTCACTCCCTTGCTCGTTTCTCCGACTCCTTACAGCTGCAGCAAAGCCTTCAGCGGCTATCCCTGCTGTCATCGGCAGTGGCGCCACGAAGGCCATTGCCGCTTCGTGCATGGGTACAGCCGTAGTTTCAACCTCTGGTTCGCCGCAACGGAGCTGGATGCCTGCGGTTTTGTCGTTGATTTCTCCAGCCTTCGCCCCTTCGAGCAAAGGCTGCGGCAGCAGTTTGACCACACCTTTCTGGTCAATGCTGACGATCCACTGCTGACGGAATGGCAGCGGCTGCACGACCTCGGAGCCCTGGATCTCCGCGTGATGGAGAACGTGGGCATGGAAGCGACGGCGGCTTTGATCTGGGCCTGGGCCAACGAGCTGCTGCAAGAGCGCGATGGCGGTCGCACCTGTTGCTATGCCGTGGAGGCGCGGGAGAACAACAGCAATGCGGCTGTCTATCAATCAACGCCGCAGTGGTTCACGCCGTAATGGTGAGGCTTCTGTTGCGCGTGCAGCTGGGTGGGGCGAGCTCGAAGGATGACTAGCAATTTTCATGCCTTTAAGTAAAATTATTTTGAAAGCTTTAATGGCAGACGTCGAGACCGTCAATGATCTTCTCTTCGTTCGCCAATCAAGTTGCAAAGATAAGGCTTAAAAAAAGAATATTTATTTATCTTCTTGCTTTATTTTTGATAGAAGCTCCGTGGGCTGTTGCTGCCCCTGCGGTTAACAATAAATATTCAAATGTTGATCTCTATCTTGATCTCGGTCAGACGCAAAAAGCTGCATCATTAATGCGTGGTTTCAAGGATAAGGACGATCCTGAATATCATTATTATCAGGGGCGTGTATCCTCAATGTTCAAGCACAACCAGAAATCTGTACAGCACTTTCAAAAGGCGATCAGCTTGAATCCAAAATATGCAAAAGCGTTTGCGGCGCTGGCGATGGTGAAAGGGCGAATGGGTAAATTTCAAGATGCGTTGAAGGATCTCGATCGGGCAATCGCCATTGACCCTGGCTACGCCAAGGCTTACTCCAATCGTGGCGTCACCCGTGGAGCATTGCAGCAGAACCAAGCAGCAATCAGCGATTTCAGTCAAGCCATTCGCTTGGATCCACGCTTGGCAGATGCCTACCGCAACCGCGGCATCACGCGGGAGATGACCGGTGACTTGAAAGGTGCTTGTGCCGATTGGAAAATTGCGAGTGCCCTAGGTCAGGAGGGCCCAGGCCAATGGTATGCGGCTCAATGCAAAAACTGAGGATACCCTCACTCACTGCTTATGTGTATTGATTTGAAGTGCCAATGCATTCAAAAGCGCATAAAAAAACTCCCCTGAGTAGGGGAGTTTCGATTGAACAAGTAATCTGAAAATTAGTGAATTTCAGATCAGATCAGTCTCCACCGCCAAAGGATTGGATGAAGGCAGATGCTGACTTGGACTGAGACTGGTTAGCCAGTGAAACGGTGCTCAAGCTGGCGCCAGCTGAACCCGATGCAGTGGATGTCGAGGCATCAACATCAGCAGTAGCTGCAGTAATAGAAGTGGTGAACGTTGAATCACTCCCTGCGACGATATTGGCCTGGGAACCAATACCGTTAACTGTTACGTTGCTGTTTGACTGCTTGGATCCAGCTGGCATGTTGTCAACTGCAACATCAGTGGTGAATTCATTTGTTGTGAAAGCCCCGCTGATGGTTCCATCCGACGTCGAACTCGACTCGGTACCAGTGATATTTGAATACGCGTTTTGATAAGTAGAATTGTATTCAGCGTTATAAGCTGATTCGTACGAAGATGCGCTGTCGTAGGTCGTACCGTTGTAATCGCGGCCGGACTCCCACTCGCTCGTCCAACCTCGATCGTACATTGAACTCCGTGTTACGTCATGGGCACGGGTCTTGGTTTGAGTTGTCGAGTCGCCGACGCCGGAGGTACCGATTGTCTGCGACATGGCGGACGAAGTGTCCAGATTTAATGTCGCCGTAGAATTGACACCATATGCAGGTGTCGACGAAGCTGAGGCGTTGACGCCGAGACTTGTAGCCGAGCCCACCTGGAAACTGTTGCTGTCGCCCAGCGAGTTGTTGAACTGAGCGGTGCCGCTGCCACTGAAATCGACTTTGCCCTGCTGAGTAGCATCGATGGCGAAATCTGGTGCGGCTGTTTGTGCTGATGCAGGGCTGCCACAAACAGCGAATGCCGTTGCGCTGGAGAGCGCCGCAGCCAATAAAAGAGCTTTTCTCATGGGGTTGCAACCAGTTGAGAGTGTGTTAACGCATATACGCCAACATTTTTACGTTAGTACCGTCTGACCAATTAACAGAGCGCAGGTATACCTAATTTTGGAATATGCGTTAGTTGCATGTTTATTTCGATACTAAAATCCCGGTATATGTTCTTTTCGCTACAAAACATTTTTTTATATATGCGGAATGCGCATAGTTCTAGTGTTCAGTTTAATACTAAATTGCCAATTAAGTTCGTTGCGATACGGAAAGTCTATCGAATTTTTGGAATATGCGTTGTTCGCATGCTTATTTCGGTAGCGAATGGTTGAAAGATGTTCATTTTGCTACAACAAAAATTTTGAATATTCGCGATCCGCATAGTTACTAGTGTTCAGTTGAATACCAAATTGCCAATTAAGTTCTTTTTGTTACCAAATCATCATTGAAGGTCGCCAATAGGCCCAAATACACAAAGGTTTTGTACTTGAACTGCGACTACGATTCCCATGTGGTCTTTGCTCTAGCCAAATGGAATTCCAATTGGTTGGTTCTCGCCGCTTTTCGATTGTTGCAGCAATTTCAGCAGCACTCTTAGCTATACCCCTTACGTCGCAAGCCCAAACAGCACCAAATCTTCCAGCAGAGCAGATGGCTGGGCCTGGCCAATCGGTCACGATCAACGTCTCCAACGGCTCCAGGGCAACCCTTTCGGTTGGAACAAGTAATGCGTTTGGGGTGACATCCAGTATGAGTGGCATGTCTGGAACAGTGATTGAAAGCAAAGCTTCCTTAAAGCCACTCGAAGGGAAAATCTCCACGGTTCTGGGCGCATCAGAACAAGAGGGCGGTACCCCTTCGATTGCGGCTGATATCAAAAATGTTCGAACTGTTGGCGGTGGCACCACCAACTTCAACAGTGCCGCTGGGACGACAGGAAATGTCGATTCCGTCGACGAAGCTCAGTTTGCTGAGGGCAGTACAACCCTGACTGGCATGTCTTCCGCATTCGACATGAGCCTGGATCCTGAAGGCACGGCATTCAACACATCGTTAACCAACGCAGGAAGTGAAAGCCCAGCCGCAACCAACGTTTCCAGCGCGTCCGCAGCTGCCAATGTGAACAGCAATATCAACGTTGATATTTCAAACACGTCTTTTAGCAGTGCGTTCTCTCAGAATTTCTAAAGCGGGATACTCACCATGTTCCGTTTAAGATGTAATTTATTATTATTTTTATCAGTAAACTTTGCCTTATTTTTTACTGCTTCTGCAATCGCTCAGCAAATGAATAATATTACTGGAGGCTCTGCCAGAGATTTTCAAGTCACGGTGACAAATTCATTTGGCGTTCGTAATACAATCGACGCCAACAGTAATGTGCGCGTTAGAAATAGTGCAACAGTTAACCTTCTGCCCGGGAGCTATATTGATGATTCTTTTGGAGACAGTAAAGGGAATGCGAACGCAAATTTTACTGTGACTCCTGGAGGAGGAAATATGAGCATTAATGGAATTCAATCCAGGAATGTTTTTCTTTTCGGAGCTGGCACGCAATTCACGTCGGAGATGGAATCCGTGGAGAATCCCGACCCCTCAAAACCGATCAAGGGCACTGCCTCATCAATGGCAACTCACGAACTCAATATCAAGGTTCAGCAACAACAAAGCGCCTTCTCGAGCAGCTTCAGTCAGAATTTTTAGGCCTAAAAAGGTCTTACAAATAAAATTAGTGGGCCTTGGATAAAAGCATTACAGCATGGTCTGATAGGGGTATTAGAAGCTAGAAACCCTTTTGATGACTGCAAAGTTCTGGTTATCGGCTAAAGAGTGCGCTCTTAATACGCCAAAATTAAAAACTATTTCATCAAAACCTCGTCTCCTTGCACTATTCGTCATCCTTGAGGTCAGCAAGGCCAACCCGAACCTCGGCTGCCGAGACTCTCGTTTGTATCGTGAGCTACAAGTATTTTGAGATAATGGCAATCATTCCCTGCAATTTGTTTGTCGCGTACCAAAGTTAATGTTGTCCTAATATCAGTTCTGCTCTAATATTTCTGTATCGATAAAGCTGTGGTGACTTTCGGATCTGCTGCGCAAAACCTCATAGGTGCCACGCGCTTCTTATTGATTCTCGGGCTTTATTTTTGTGCTCTTGGTCAATACGCCAAAGCTCAGACCACGAACAACACCACAGCAGTTAATAACACAGCGGCTCCTGCTGCGTCTTCGGTGACCACAGGCGGAACCAATATCAATTATCAAACAAATACGGCGTTCAATAATGACTTTGGCTATGGACCAGGAATTATTTGCAGAACTCCTTCGCTATACATGCTCACGAATGCTGGAAAAGTTCGTACTGATAATTTTGACGAATTCACCTTTAATGGAGCACGAAATAAATCTTTTAACGGAACGGTCGGAATGACCATCCCATTTGGCTCAAGTGCCATCGAAGACTGCAAGACGATGGCACGCCAAATAGCTAAAGATCGCGTGATATCAACCCAGCTTTCGCTGATCAAGACGTGTGTTTCCTTGGCCAAGGATGGAATCGTCGTCGACCCTGTCAAATTCCCTGCTCTCAAAAAATGCGTCATTGATGAAGGGGAACCGAAAATTACAAAAAGCGGCATGGTTCGTTCCCTCTACGCCAAGGGGACAACCTCGACTGCAACTGCGGCCAGCCCACAATCTGCAGCTATTATGAAGACTCCACGCTTGTCGACCGACTAATTTGAAGTCAATATCCCTGTAGATCAACCATCACAGCAAGCAATGGTGCGGGGGTTTTGGCTTTTCATCCTGTTGCTTTTCAGCCCAGGTGTAAATCTCATTAAGGCTCATGCCGAAGCGTCTCGAATTATATATTGTATCGGAAATCATGATGCCACAGGATCATGTTGGATGGCAGATGGCCAAAACGAGGAGAGACTCGACTGTTTAATTACGTCATGGCCAATTGTCGAATGTCAAAGTATCCCAGAAGCAGATGATAATCCGGAATATTATGGATGCTTGGCTCTTCAAAATACAGGGATCGTCAATCAGATTTCTTTGAGCTGCGAACCTCAACCCAGTGCGGAGCATGATGGAGGAGGAGACGCTTTATCGTCAAAGGAATCGATGCCTCTGCCCAATGATGAGGTGGAATTAGAAAGCAATCTCGATGCATCAGATCAGCCAAGAGTGCTAAAACAGGATGTGTCTGCTGGAAATGCCTTCCAGTCAGAAGCGAATGAACCCATATTTGATGTTGAGCAGCCCAGAGACTTCAAGCAAGCTTTTTGATGGACCATCGTTTGAAGACTGCAGTCATCACATTCGCCTCCTGGGCTCTCTTGGGATTGGGAGCTGCCCTAGAAGCTCCTAAAGGCAATGCAGGCTGTATGCCGAGTGATCCTCATGGCCACAACAGCTTCAATGTCTGCCCTGAGGGATTTGCCTTTTCCTTTACTCAGAATTTTGATCATCTCAACCATGTTCGCGGAGAACTCATGATTGGGGATCCTGTCCAACCCGGTGTCCCCGGTCGCACCGTCGAAAAAATCAACGGTTTCTATACAGGGGTCCAAATGAGCGGAGGAACCGTACGTGTGACCTCAACAGAGGGGGAAACGGTGATCAAAAATAATAAGCCGAGAAGTAAATAAGCCCTAGAAGATCGAAAATTGCGTTGCCTGTCACAGCAAGCAAATTTGTTCTGACTCCATCTCTACGTGGACGACCTCTCCCTCGCTGTAGCGGCCCGCCAGGATCGCTTTTGCAATGGGAGTCTCCAGTTGCCGTTGTATGGCGCGTTTCAGCGGACGTGCCCCGTACACAGGGTCATATCCGGCACTGGCGAGCCAGTCGGCGGCCCCTTCACTCAGGATGAGCTCCAGCTTGCGGTCAGCTAGCCGCTGGCGTAGTCGTTCCACCTGGAGGGTGACGATCTGGCGCAGTTCCTCCCGCCTGAGGCTGTGGAAGATGATCTGATCGTCCAGACGATTGAGAAATTCCGGCCGGAAATGGGCCCGGAGAGCTTCATTCACCCTGGCTTCCATCGCTTCATGCTGCTCGGGATCAGCGGCCAGCTCCAGGATCGATTGGCTCCCGATGTTGCTGGTAAGAATCAGCACCGTGTTGGTGAAGTCCACGGTGCGGCCTTGCCCATCGGTGACGCGGCCGTCATCGAGGATTTGCAGCATCACGTTGAAGACATCGGGGTGGGCTTTCTCCACCTCGTCGAACAGGATCACGGCGTAGGGCCGACGACGCACCGCTTCGGTGAGCTGGCCCCCTGCTTCATAACCCACATAGCCTGGGGGAGCACCGATCAAACGACTGACGGTGTGCTTCTCCATGTACTCCGACATGTCGATGCGCACCATCGCGTCATCGCTGTCGAACAGCCGGTTGGCGAGTGCTTTGGAGAGTTCGGTCTTGCCTACACCGGTGGGGCCGAGAAACAGAAAGCTGGCGATGGGGCGGTTCGGGTCGCTCAGGCCTGCCCTGGATCGTTGGATCGCATCTGCCACCGCGGTCACGGCCTGGTTCTGGCCGATCACCCGCTGATGCAGGTCATCCTCCAGCTGGAGCAGCTTCTCCATTTCGCTCTGCACCAGCCGCGCGACGGGGATCCCGGTCCACTTGGCGATCACCTCTGCAATGTCGTCCTCACTCACCTCCTCCCGCAGCAAGCCTTTTTCGCCAGGCTCCTCCGAGGCGATCTGGGCTTCCTGCTCAAGCAGCTGCTTCTGCAGGGAAGCCAGGGTGCCGTATTCCAGTTCCGCCGCTTTGTTGAGGTCGTAGCTGCGCTTGGCCTGTTCCACCTGCAGCTGCACGCGTTCAATCTCTTCTTTGAGCGACGACAGCTCGTCGATCGCGCCTTTTTCCTTCTGCCACTGGGCATTGAGGGAGCTTTGCTGTTCTCCGAGGTCCGCCAGTTCCCGTTCGATCCGTTGCAAGCGTTCTTGGCTGGCGCTGTCGGATTCACGGCCGAGGGAGAGCTTCTCCATCTCCAACTGCAGGATCTTGCGATCGATTTCATCGATCTCCTCAGGTTTGGAGGTGATCTCCATCTTCAGGCGCGCGGCGGATTCATCCACCAGATCGATTGCCTTGTCGGGCAAAAAGCGGTCAGCGATGTAGCGGCTGCTCAAGACAGCAGCAGCCACTAGTGCACTGTCGGCAATGCGGACGCCGTGGTGCACCTCATAGCGCTCTTTGAGACCGCGCAGGATAGAAATCGTGTCTTCCACCGTGGGTTGATCCACCAGCACTTGCTGGAAGCGTCGCTCCAGGGCAGGGTCCTTTTCGATGTGCTGTCGATGCTCATCAAGGGTGGTGGCACCGATGCAGCGCAGTTCTCCCCGGGCCAGCATCGGTTTGAGCAGGTTGCTGGCGTCCATGGCTCCACCGGTGGCTCCTGCGCCAACCACCGTGTGGATTTCATCGATGAACAGCACGATCTGTCCTTCGGAGGAGGTGACCTCTTTGAGCACAGCTTTGAGGCGTTCCTCAAACTCGCCTCGGTATTTCGCTCCAGCGATCAGGGCCCCCATGTCGAGGGCAATGAGCTGACGGTTCTGCAAGGCCTGGGGAACATCGCCGTTGACGATTCGCTGTGCCAATCCCTCCACAATTGCGGTCTTGCCGACCCCCGGTTCGCCGATCAGTACTGGGTTGTTCTTGGTGCGTCGGCTGAGGATCTGGATCGTGCGGCGGATCTCCTCGTCCCGCCCGATCACCGGGTCCAGCTTGCCGTCACGGGCGGCTGCTGTTAGGTCCCTCCCATACTTTTCGAGGGATTCGTAGGTCCCCTCTGGGTTCTGATCGGTCACCGTCTGGTTGCCTCGCACAGCAGTAATGGCTTCTTTGAGTTTGGTGGCGTCAACGCCCGCTTGGCTGAGCAGTTGCTTGCCGCAGCGCTCATCGTCCGCCAAGGCCAGTAACAGATGTTCGATAGCGATGTAGCTGTCACTGAATCCATCACGGGCTGTTTCTGCTCGATCCAGGCAGCTGTTCAGGGAACGTCCCAGAAAGACTGATTCCGGTGGAGATCCAAGGCTGGGTTGCTGCTTCAGATGGGTGTCGACCGACGCTTGGAAATTGGCGACGTCGACACCTGCTTTGGTCAGAATGCGGCCAGCCAGACCGTTCTGCTGCAGAAGAGCCAGCAGCAGATGCTCCGTTTCAAGGTGCTGATGTTTGCTGGTTTGCGCCAGTTGCTGGGCGGCGACGATGGCGGCCCAGGCTTTTTCAGTGAACTGTTCCGCCGTGGGTTGCATCTCTGATGCGCTTCAAACTCCGTTCACCGTATGGCGATTGATGCGAGGCCCGAGGGGGCAAACCGAAGGATTCGGTTGGGTGCTCTCACCAGGGGGCGGCAAACCGGAATGGGTTTTTAGAGTTCGCCGAACTGAGAAGCGCCGATGTCTGATCCACAGCTGGTGGAGTCTCTCGTCCAGAAGAGTTTGGCGCTGTCGTCGACAGCTGGCGGAGAGCTGGAGCGCAGCTGTTGGATGGTCGTCCATGAGCACCATCACGGTGTGAAACCGACGGAGTACGACATCCGCGAGATTGACGAAGACCTCTACCTGGGCGTGCTGAAGGCTGCCAAACAGGCGCATCCTGCTGCGTGAGACGTGAGAGTCAGTCTCATTCAGGGTCTGATTTGGCGTGTCAGGACGTGCGCTGAGCTGATGCTTGATCAACCGTTGAGGAGCTGCCTCAGCAATGCACGGTGAGCGTTTTCGGCCTCAATCGTCTCTCGCATCTCCTTGGGAAGACGGGCTTCCAGGATGTCCTGCTTTTTCATCTCCGTGGCGTAGCGACTTTTGAAGTCGCTGAATTTGTTCAAGTAGGCCGTCGCGATCTCTGGGGTGAAGGCAATCACCTCCAGTGCGTGTTTGAAGTGGAGGTAGGAGACGGTCCAGTCGACCAGTTCCTCAAAACTCTCTAGGCCCAGGGGGTTGTCGGGAAGCGTCATTGGGTCGTGGTCGGTTGGTTCAGCCGAAACCCTCGGCCTTGGCTTGGTCGGTCAGCCCCCGCAATTGACCGTTGAGCAGTGCATCGCGTTCGCGGTCAGCCCCCACATGGGGGGCAATTTCCACCCCTGCGGTCTGCATGGCCTGCATGGCGGCTGCTTCCTCTGCTGATCCTGTTTCGCTGCTGAGGTAGCGCTCCACAGTGGCTGCGCCGGTGGCATCTGCTGCGAAATACACCGTTCCCGGGCCGCGGCGCACGACGGTTTGACGTCGCTGCCTTCGGCGTTGTTGCACGCTCGCCCAGAGCCGACCTTGATTGGCGGTCATGAAGGCGTTCAGATCGGCGGCATCGGTGTCTTCGGCCAGAGCCATGCTGGTGCCATCAATGAAATCACTGAGCAGGGTGACTACGGCCATCAGGACTGTGGTGATTGAGACTGTGTTGATTGAGAGGGTGTTGATTGAAAGGAGCGTTGGATCCTGCTGGTTTCAAACCAGCGAGTGATGGCTGATTCCTGAGCATCGTCGCTGAGATCTCGCTGGATCACATCGAAGCCATGGCGCTGGGCCAGGGTCAGTAATTCGATGTCATCGCTGCAACGCGCCGCATCGCGTCGCAATCCCTGGTGATGCTCGATCGCCCGCAGAAAATCTTGAAGAGCTTCACGACTCATCGCACTTACCAGCCCAATTCAGCCCGTTGTTCGACGTAGGTGGCCACCGCAATGATCTCCTCTTCACTCAGTTTGTCGGCATAGCCGGGCATTGCATTGAGGCCATCCTCGATTTCGTGCTCAAGAGCCTCCAAAGGGGCGCTCGTGTAGGCCTCGACGTGGTTGCTCAAGTCGCTGATCTTCAGCGTGCGTTTGGCGCTGATCACATTGCCGCCTCCCATGTGACAGGCCGCGCAGTTGCTGTTGAAAATCTGCTCGCCTTTCTCAAAGGCTGAGGTGTCAATCGCCATCGCCGGGGCTGACAGCTGATCAGTCGAACCGACGATCATCAAGAGCATCAGGATCAGTCCTGCAGCGCGTGCCATCAAAATCCGTTTAATACTCCAAGGTATCCATCGTTTCTGGCAAAAAAAAGAACCCTGAGCTGTGATTGACACACAGCTCAGGGTTGGCAGTTCATTTGGGATGAAACCTTAATTTCTAGAGAAATTTTGGAATCACTCGACGATCACCTTGCCGACCATGCCAGCACCACGGTGGGGCTCGCAGTAGTAGTCGTAGGTGCCAGCGGTAGCGAAGGTTTCTTCCCAGGATTCGCCGGGGTTGAAGGCGAGATCGGAGTGGCTGTACTCATCGTTGCCTTCGAAGACAGCGTTATGAGGTGCCAATTTGTTGTTGACGAACTTGACGGTGTCGCCTGCCTTGATGTTTACGGTTGCAGGCTCGAAAGCGAGCATGCCGGCGTCGGTGCCTAGCTTCACTTCAACGGTGGCGGCTTGAGCGCTGCCAACGTTGAGGCCGATCAGCATCAGGAAGGCGCAGCAAGCAGCTGCAACGGTGCGGATGACGGAGCGCATGAAAGAGCTATGTCGATCCAGCAATTTTACGCTCTGCTCTGGGGGTTCCGCGGTTGGGCAATCCGGAATCACAAAGAACTGTTGCTAAGTCGGGAGCATGGCTGCTGCCACCGAAGCGTTCCGGCTGCGTCACCGGGTCATGAATGAAGTGTCGCTGGCGAATGCTGAATCGGTCCCAAGCGTTCACTTCAATGGGGAGAACGCGGATTAGGGATTCAATCAGCCATGGCCAGAGCGGAATGCCTGGCGTGCGAGCAACACCGCGCCAGCGGCAGAGGGTTGCCACGGTGTCGTTCACTGAAATGGCTGGTTGACCCATGACCACGCGGCGCAGCGCCCCTTGACCGGGCTCACGGTTTGGCTCATGGGGATGTGTTGCCAACAGGCCGCAGATGCGGGCGATGTCTTCCGCATGGATGAAGTGGAAGCTCGCATCCACACGCAGCCAACGGGCCAGCCACAGCCAACGGCTCACTTCAACCAAGCCTTCGGTGAGATAGCTGGTGGGGAAGGGGCTGGTGCCATCGACCCGTCCGCCAAACACCAAGGTGGGAAACACGGCGATGATTTTGCTGGCCAGGGGGTGCTCTTCCAGATCCCTGAGGCAGCGGGCCTTGGTTTGGATGTATTCGGTTCCGTAGGCCAGAGCTTCCGGCAGTGGACGTAGGTGCCGGTCGAGCACGCTGGCCGTTGAGAAATAGATGACCTGTTCCAGCTTGGCTGGATCCAGAAGCTCAAGCATCCGCTTCACGGCCACCACATTCACCTGTTCGGCCCGCTCGGGATCACCCCAGGCTGTGGCGGTGTGGATCACCCGGTTGATTGTTGCCAGCTCATGGGCAAACCGGTCTGTGTCCCGAAGATCCCCCACCAGAAGGCGGATGCGGGGGTGGTCTGCAGGAACAGCATTGAGCTTGGCGGGGTCCCTCAGCCAGAGAAGCAACTCTGCCTCGGAATTCTCCAGCAGCCAGCGGGAGACGTACTGACCGACGCAGCCGCTGGCGCCTGTCACCAGGATGCGGGTCAAACGGCAGCCCCGAGACGGTCCATCACGCTCTTGCCGGAGCGGAAGAAGGCTTCACCGTTCTCCTCGGGAGTTCCCGGCAGGATTCCATGGCCCAGGTTGAGGATGTGCTTGCGACCGCGGGCCTTGCGGACGCAGTCATCGATGCGAGCCTCGATCGCCTCTGGGGTGCCGAACAGCAGGCCCGGGTCCACATTGCCCTGAACACCGATGTGCTCCGGCAAGCGCGCCAGGGCTTCCGCCATGTCCACCGTCCAATCCAGCGAAATGATGTCGATGCCGGTCTTGGCCATCCGCTCGAGAACACCTGCGCTACCGGAGATGTAGAGGATGAAGGGGGTATCAGGGTGCGTCTGCTTGACCAGATCCACCACTTTTTTCTGATAGGGCGCAGCAAAGGTGTCGTAGTCAGCAGGGCTCAGCTGGCCAGCCCAGGAATCAAACATCTGCACCACCTGTGCACCGGAATCAATCTGGTAACGCAGGTAATTGGCGATCGACTCAGCGAAGTGGTCGAGCAGCTTGTGAAGGATGTCGGGCTCGCGGAAGGCCATGGCCTTGATCACCGCGTAGTTCTTGCTGCTCTTGCCCTCCACCACGTAGGCGGCGAGGGTCCAGGGGGCACCGACGAAACCAAGAACAGCCGCCTCGTTTCCAACGCTTTGGCGGAGACGTCCCAGAACTTCGCCCACGAAGGGCATCGACTCTGCTGGGTTCAGCGGGTGCAGGGCATCCACCTGGGCCATGCTCCGGATGGGGTCACCAATCTGGGGGCCTTTGCTCTCAATGATGTCGAAGTCAATCCCCATCCCCGGTAGGGGCGTGAGGATGTCGGAGAACAGGATCACGCCGTCAGGCTTGAAGGCATGAAACGGCTGCATCGAGATCTCATAGGAGAGATCAGGGTTTTCGGACCGCTCACGGAAGCTGGGGTACTTGTCACGTAGGTCCCGGTAGATCTTCATGTAGCGCCCGGCCTGGCGCATCATCCAAACCGGAGGACGCTCCACCGATTCACCTCGCGCAGCACGCAGGAGCAGGGGTAAAGAGTCGCTCATCAAGCCCGGTCAGGTCAGCCGAAAACTTACCTGAATCAAAGGCTCCACTAGCGCTTCACCCCCTAATAGTCATCACCTTCGTCACAGGATGTTGTCGGGGTCGCTGCTGCTCAGGCTGCGTTTCGGGTCGTGCTTGAACACCACCAGGCTCAGCGGTGGCAGGCAGAGATCCAGGGAGTTCTCATAGCCATGGATGCCCCACTCTTCCGTCGGTTTGCCGCCCATGTTGCCGAGGTTGCTGCCGCCGTATTTGGCCGCATCGGAGTTGAAGATCTCCTCGTAGAAGCCCGCGAGCGGAACGCCCACGCGGTAGTTGGAGTGGCTTTGGGGAGTGAAGTTCGCCACCACCACGAGCCAGGTGCCGCTGCTGCTCTCCCGACGCATGAAGCTGATGACGGAATGGCGGTTGTCATTGCAGTCGATCCACTGGAAGCCGAACTGGTCGAAGTCGTCACGCCAGAGGGCGGGTTCCGCTTTGTAGAGAACGTTGAGGTCATCCACCAGTCGCTGGATGCCTTTGTGAGGTTCGTAGTTGAGCAGATCCCACTCCAGATCCCCCCAGACATTCCATTCAGCCCGCTGGCCGAATTCCATCCCCATAAAGATCGTCTTCTTGCCGGGGTGAGTCCACATGTAGGCCAGCAAAGCCCTTGTGTTGGCGTACTTCTGCCAGTCATCTCCGGGCATTTTGTGCAGGAGATGACTTTTGCCGTGCACCACCTCATCGTGGCTCAGTGCCAACATGAAGTTCTCGGTGTAGGTGTACCAGATCGAGAAGGTGATGTTGTTCTGATGGAACTGGCGGAACCACGGGTCCAGCTCGAAGTAATCGAGCATGTCGTGCATCCAACCCATGTTCCATTTGAGGTTGAATCCGAGACCTCCGATGTCCGTTGGCTGCGTCACCATCGGCCAGGTTGTTGATTCCTCCGCAATGGAGAGAGCCCCGGGGTAGTGCTGGAACAGCACGTGGTTGGCTTGCTGAAGGAAGCGGACCGCCTCGGTGTTTTCCCGGCCGCCGTTCTCATTCGGCAGCCATTCCCCATCGGGACGCAGGTAGTCGCGATAAAGCATCGATGCCACCGCATCCACACGAATTCCATCGATGTGGAATTGCTCGAACCAAAAGATCAGATTGGCAACAAGGAAATTGCGAACCTCATTGCGGCTGTAGTTGAAGATCAGGGTGCCCCATTCCTTGTGTTCCCCGATCCGTGGATCGCTGTGTTCGTAAAGGTGAGCACCATCGAAGAAAGCCAGGCCATGGGCATCCTTCGGGAAATGGCCTGGAACCCAATCGATGATCACCCCGATCCCTTCGGCGTGGCATCGATCCACGAAGGCCCGGAATTCATCAGGCGTTCCGTAGCGGCTGGTGGGGGCGTACCAACCTGTCACCTGATAGCCCCACGACCCATCGAAGGGGTGCTCGGTGATCGGCATCACCTCGATGTGGGTGAATCCCCGCTCCTTTACATAAGGAATCAGGCGATCGGCAAGCTCGGCATAGGTGAGAAGACGAGCACCGGGCTTCATGTCCGCCGCAGGAACCGGTTTGCGCGGGGTCCCGTCGGGTTGAATCCACGGCTCGTCCGCTGAGGCGTGGATCCAGCTGCCCAGGTGCATTTCGTACACCGAGATGGGTTGATCGAGCGCGTTGCTGCTGTCGCGCTTCTGCATCCACTCCTGGTCGTCCCAGCTGTATCCGTTCAGGCGGGCCACCACAGAGCTGTTGTCCGGGCGGACTTCGTGCTGGAAACCGTAGGGGTCAGCCTTTTGGTAGCAGTGGCCGTCCTGTGTGCGGATTTCGTATTTGTAGAGATGGCCTTCATTGAGTCCGGGAACGAACAATTCCCAGATGCCACCAAGACGCTGCTGCATGGGATGGTGGCGTCCGTCCCAGGAGTTCAGATCTCCGATGACTGAGACGCTCTGAGCGTTGGGAGCCCAAAGGCAAAACATCACGCCCGTGATTCCTTCACGCTCGGTGAGGTGGGCACCCATCTTTTGCCAGATGTGGTGATGGTTGCCCTCAGCAAACAGGTGGCGATCCATTTCGCCCATCCATTCACCACGGAAGGCCCACGGATCGTGCTGTTCGTGAACGATGCCGCCTCGTTCGACTCGGACCTGGTAGTCCAGACCAGGGTCCCTGGCGAGCTCTGCCTCAAACACCCAGGGGTGGTTCGGCGTGGTCATGGCGATCTGTTCGCCAGCCACGAGCAGAGTCACACTTTGGGCCTCTGGCATCCACATCCGCACGGTCCAACCCTGATCAGAGGGCTGGGGACCGAGCACCGCGAACGGGTGGTCATGGCGACAATTCGCCAACCGTTCGCCGTCCTGCACCATCCAGTCGAGGACTGCGGCGACACCCATGGGAGACCTAAGAATTGGGCGCGATGTTAAGCCTGATTTACGAAACAGAT